>NZ_CP009687.1:900282-1200376 GCF_001042715.1 Clostridium aceticum
TTAAAAATGAAAATTTAATTTCCGTCAATGACCATATAAAAAACCTACAAGTAGAAATCCGTCAATTAGAAAACAACCTACAAACAGTAAAGCTAGATATAGAAAGCAGTATTGTAAGAACCCCTATAGATGGGTATATAAACATTATTCAGGATATCAACAAAGGAGACAGTATACAAGGTGGAACAGTTGCAACCATCATTCCAGACAATGATACCAACTACAAAGTACAGATCTACGCCCCCAACGAAGAAATAGCCAATATTAAGGTAGGAGACAAAGTGAAATACAACTTTCTAGCTCTTCCTTATAAAGAATATGGAGAATTGACAGGAAAAATCACAAAAATAGCAATAGATACAAAAGTAACCAACGAAGGAAATACAAGCTATTATCTGGTAGAAGCAGACATAAAAAACAGACCCCTTATCAGTTATAAAGGAGAAGAAGCAGAAATCAAGGTAGGGATGGTATGTGAAGTCAGAGTAGTAACCAAGACAAAGAAAATACTACATCATTTGCTTGAAAAGATTGACTTAAGATTGTAAGCATTACTAATAGGATTATAACCTCTTACAATACATAAAGTTTGCAGCTATTCCCAAAGCAAAGCAAACGATAAAGCCTTTTGATGGGAGAAAAGGTTGTGTAGGATGAGGGTTATAATATATCAATCAAAACAGATTTACACAAGAAACATTTTATGCAGAAATTTACCGCGGGATGGACGGATAAAGTGTTGATCTTTACTTAAAAAAGTGAATTTAGAAATTAAACTTAAAGGGAGGAATTTAAACAAATGGAAAATAAAAAAAGACTTGAAATAGGCGTAGAAATGACGGATGAGGAACTTATGAATTTGGTAGGAGGCTTTGAAAGTGCTACTAGTATAGATACCTCTTTCTTACCTATATTGAAGTACGGTATACGGATACCAAGAGATAGTATTATTGTAACGCCATTATATGGCATACAACCAATTCCAAAGTATGGCATACAGCCGATGTATGGGATAAAACCTATTGATACTAAATTAATTTAACAAAAAATGTTAGAATATTAGAATTGTTGAATAAATTTCGCTTAGGTAGTGCAAAAAATTTCTGCTTAAGTAAAAATAAATACTCCTTTCTGCCAAGAACGAAGAAATAAATATATGCCAGAAAGGAGTATTTTAAAGAAAAAATGTTTTAAACAATTGAATTTTAGACGTAAAATTCCTGCTCAAGAAAAGAATACATGCTAAAATATATCAATAAAAAATTAAAAAAATTAAGGATATAAGGAGAAATTAGCTATGGAGTTCAAACCAATAACAGCAGTATGGGAAATAACGATGGGGTGCAATATGAGATGCAAGCATTGTGGTTCTAGCTGTGAAAATCCTCTAGAAGGAGAATTGAATACAGAGGAAGCTTTAAAACTGTGTGATGAAATGGGAGAACTAGGATTTCGATGGATAACTCTATCCGGTGGTGAGCCTACTACCAGAAAGGACTGGCATTTAATAGCAAAAAGGCTTCATGATAATGGGATTATCCCCAATATCATAACAAATGGCTGGACTATGGATGAAGAAATTGCTGAAAAAGCTGCAAAAGCAGGAGTAAATACAGTTGCATTTAGTGTAGATGGATTAAAAAAAACCCATGACTATATAAGAAAACCAGAGTCCTTTGATAGGATTATGAAGTCAATAGATATTGTTCGTAAGAAAGATCTGAATTGTTCAATCATTACAACCATAAACAAAATAAATATCAATGAATTATGGGAAATGAAAAAAATATTTGACAGTAAAAAAATAAATGGATGGCAGTTTCAAATAGGACTTCCTATGGGTAATATGGCAACAAATAACAATCTTATAGCACAACCTTATCATGTTGATGCAATTATAGATTTTGCATATGAAGTCTCTCGTGATAATGGCATTGAGATTCAATTAGCAGATTGTGTAGGATATTTTAATAAAAAAGAAATTCAGGTAAGAACAAAATATCACAATTTAGGTTCTTATCAATGGAGAGGCTGCGGTGCGGGAAAATACAGTATGGGGATTCTTCATAACGGAGATATACTTGGATGCACCTCCATAAGAGATAAGAGTTTTGTTGAAGGAAATATAAGAAGAACACCTTTAAAGCAAATTTGGAATGATCCAGATAAATTTAGCTGGAATAGAGAAATGAAAAAAGATAAACTAACAGGATTTTGCGGAAAATGTGGATTTGGCGATAGGTGCCTTGGTGGGTGTGGAAATACACGGTTAATTTTTGGTGAAAGTATTTATTCTGAAAATACATACTGTTCTTATAATAACGCTATAAAAAAGGCTGATATGCAGTTGTCAAAAATAGAAAATATCCAGGAAGCAGTTAACAAGGCGAAAAAGTTTATTGATAATAAAAGCTTCCAATTAGCACAATTAATACTAGAAAAAATGATCCATACAAACCAAGAAAATGAAGAGATTTTAAACCTGTATGGCTATGTTTCCTTTATGCTACATAACTATTCTGAGGCAAAAAATATCAATGAAAAATTACTAAAGCAAAGACCAAATGATCCCTATCCTCATAAAGGATATGGACTATCCGTTGCAAGACTTGGTGCAGTTGAAGAAGGTATAAAATATTTGAAAAAAGCCATAAAACTTTCAGATAAAAGCTTTATGGACCCTTACTACGATCTTGCTGTAATATATATGGAGAACAACAGAAGAAAAGAAGCCATCTCAATTTTGGAAAAAGGCATGAATAAATCAGCTGAATTTGCAAAAAATTGTAAAAGTTTCTATGAAGGGCTCATAAACGATACTCAAATAAGTGGTTAAAAGCAATATATCTTTTTCTTACCTCAAAAAACATTTTCATGTTAAAATTAAAAACTTTTTTACTATACAAGAACCATAAAGTTAAATTATTTCAATAAAGATGAAAATGTGTGTAGGTTATTTCTACTGGGGGTGAAAAATATCAGTGATTATAGAGAATAAGAAAAAAGAAAAATTAAATGAAACTTCAAGTGATTATAAAATTAAAAAGATTATATTTTTTGGTTTGCTTCTAACCAATGAAAAATTTAACCTGACTATAAGAGAAACTCAAGTGTTATTTGAAAAGTATTACAGAAACAGTAATGGCAACGAAATTGCCCAGAAACTAAATATTTCACAACAAACAGTTAAAACTCATATAAAAAATGTCTATAGTAAACTGGGAGTTAATAGCTTGAAAGAATGCAGGGATTTGTTGAAGGAGCTATTAGAAAAAAAGGATTGATAAGTAGTTGAAAAGCTTTTTAGAGAAAAGAAATAAAACATATTGAAGAAGGGGTAGAGAAATCCCTCTTGTTTTTAGCTGGAGGGGGATGAATCTACCCCTCATAATATGGTAAAATTTAGGCAATAAGAAGAAGCAATCTTAGGCTCTATGCTAGATTATGACTTCCTATAATACATATTATTTAAGACTGTTCCCAGAGTCAAGTAAATAAGAAAGCCTTTTGATGGGAGAGAAGGGTGTGTAGGGTAGGGGTTGTAATATATATCAAGACATTTAAAAATGAAAGGAGATGTTAATGGTGAAAGAACTTAGTTATAATGAATTGATGGCTACTAATGGTGGTGGGGTAACTTTAGGAAGTTTACTTGTAGCTATGGGACTAGGTGGACTTACAGGTTCATTTACTGGAGCTCAATTAGGTAGTGCTGTTGCCCCAGGTGCAGGAACCGTTGCAGGAGCTCTTTCGGGATTTGTATGGGGCGCAGGAAATGCTGCTTTGGCACATATTATTCAAAATTATGGAGCAGAGAGACTAGATCAATATCTAGGCTACTAAATTGTGAAATCTGCAAATTTTAAAACCTATATCTAAATAAGGTACATACTCCACTGTAGAATAAATGATTCAGTGGAGTATGTGCCATTGCCTATTAAATGTGAAAGGAACATTTCATTACACTATTAAGTTTTAAGTGTTTTAGACTTTTTATCTTAGTTTAATTTTTAAAAAAGTTGATTTAAGAATATATAGAGAGGTTTGATATTAAATGTTTAAAGGGTTGTTTAAGAAAGGTGTAGGAATTACAATAATACACTATACTATCGTCGTTGCAATTTTAGGTGTTATTTTAAAATTAAATTATTCTATAGTGAATTTGCTTTTTTTTATTTGTTTAAGCGTATATTTATTACTGGTAAATATATATTTTCTTAAAGAAAAATGGCATATTGATTCTATGAATAATCATAGATTTACAAAAAAAATTATTTTAGTACATAGTAATATAATAGCTTGCATAATCGCATCAGTATCATTTATGCAAACTTCCAAAACAAATACTATTTATAAACTGATATTATTTTTAATAATAGTTCTAGTTTTCACCATTATCAATTATTTCTCACTAATGGGTATAAAAAATTTTTTGCTGATTAAGTTTAAAGATAAACAAAAGCAGTAGTTCACGATTAGATATGTTTGAACTATTTTAATAAAAAAAGAGGTTATAGTCGTATAATTTGAATGTCGTGGAGATGGGGTTGTTGATAATGTTAACTTATAAATAACCAATGGATAAAGGATACCTTTATCTGTGCAAACAAAATGGAGTAGGCATTTTTTCTGAAATAAATTTTATCATTTACTTATAGATAAACAACATCAGGACTTAATTTTGATATACTAAGAGCTACATTTGCAGCCCACGGTTTTAGGGCGAAACCGTAGACCGTGTATATCAAAATTAAAGTTTGAACTTGCTTATCTACAATGCAAATCTAAAATTAATAAGGAGATCAATAATGCTTAGCGAGAATATGACAAAAAGCTTCAGAAAAAAATTTTCAAGTATTCATAACTGGCTGATTAATTTAAGTCAATATAATTTGTGTTTTGTATGACAGTATCTTCATATTTTATACTCTTTCCTTTGATTCTTGTTCTGGTATTAATTGAATATACTGGTGATTTTAATGAGGAAAGCATTGATTTATTCAATAATGAGGGAGTCATTTTAGTTATCCTTTTTACAGTAGTTATTGCTCCTATAGTTGAAACAGCTATATATCAAATGCTTCCAATTAGGTGTCTAAGAAAAACTAACTTTTTAAAGGAAAGGCCTATGATAATAATATTGATATCAGCAGTTTTTTGGATTAGGACATAGATACAATATAATTCGTGTGATTGAAACAACATTAATTGGAATAATACTAGCGTATTCATATCATATATACCTAGAAAAAAACTTCTATCCATTTTGGATTGTTACATGTATACATGGATTAAGAAATCTAATTACAACTATCCTATTTATTATTTTCTAGATTTTACGATTTGCTATATTCAGAAACTTACCGTTACTTTTTAGGATTGCCGAGAGGATAGAGTTTTTGACAATCTTGATTTGTAAATAACCAATGGACAAACGACATCTTTATTTGCCTAAACAATAATTTTAAAAAAATATGCTGTTTATGCAGATAAAAGTGCTGTTTATCCATTATCTATTGTGAAATTGGAAATAAGGTAGTGCGACAATGGGGAAGGTTCTTGTTGCTTCAGTGATTTATTAACAATAAGAACCTTCCCCATTGTCACAGAGAAAAGAAATAAAATATATTGAAGAAGGGGTAGAAAAATCCCCCTTGTTTTTAGCTGGAGGGGGATGAATCTACCCCTCATAATATGGTAAAATTTAGGTAATAAGAAGAAGCAGTCTTAGGCTCTATACTAGATTATAATTTTCTGGCATACATACTATTTGCAGCTATTCCCAGAGTAGAGCAAATAAGAGAACCTTTTGATGGGAGAGAAGGTTATGTAGGATGGGAATTATAATATATAAGTTAAAGAAAATTTGCATTGAAAAACATTTTATTCAGCAATTTATCGCAGAATGAATAAAGTATGGGTTTTTGCTAAAAAATACTAAATCTGCAAATTAAATTCAAAGGAGGAACTTAAAGATGTTAAAAGAAATGAGTAAAAATGAAATGATGATGATTGATGGGGGAAATGCATTTACTCCTAAATATGGAGATTTAAGAGATGTGCCGGCTGCTGTAAATCAGGCGGTCAGAGGTTTTGCCAATACGTTGGTAGGGGATCGTAATTTTCAGCAGGCCTTGGTTGGAACGGGTCAGATGACATATGGGATAATTAAAGGAAATCCTGTAACTGTTATCGGTGGTTGGGAAAGAATTGAAGGAGCTGCTGGATACTAAATCTTCTTATAAACAATGCAATCAGTTATTTGTGTGTAAACTCTAAAGTATAAATCTATAAACATGACGCCTTATTTCTTTAAAAAATAAGGCGTCATGTTAAATCTAACAAAGGATGGAGATGATGATAAAGTGTTTTTTAAAATCTATTCAATTATTGTGGCGTGCATGACGGGAGTGGTACTCTACTACACTCGCAATGTTATGACAGGCTTGTGGTGGCTGTTCACATTAATCCCATGTGTGGGAGTGTATTTTTATGGTTCTCGCAAGAGGCTGTTTACAACAAAAATATGGAAAGTTTTATTTTATTTTTATATCATGTTTTCCATTAGCTATGAATTTATTCGTCCGTTAGTTTATGAGCAAGCTCCCGTGGATTTAAGCTTTTTATTTTCGTTTCTAATTACAGCATCTTTGTGGGTAGGGCTTTATTTGTATGCTTTTAGGTTTATGAGCGAACAGGAAACGAAGCAACATTCATAGTCAATACTTTAATAGGGAAAATCACATATCGGGGGTGATAGAGTGACTAAACATGTCTTACTATACATTCTGTTAGCAGTTTTATTTTTACCGCCACTTCTTTTATTCATTCCTATTGGATCGATTATTGTGTTGCTTTTTATTCCACTCATCTTATACTTTGTTTCTCTGGAAGTGATTGAAAAAGCGATGGATCGTTTATTTTCATACTCTTTCGGCGAAGGAGAAAAAGAGAACCAGAAAGAAAATACTGAAGAAGTAACTGAAGAAGCCATGGAAAGCACAGGTGTGTCAAAATGGTCACCACGGATAAATCCCTACGTACTAATATTAGTATTTATCGTGTCGATAGCTATCATAATCCGATGGGATGGATGGGTGCTAGCGCTGACTAATATTGCTTTTATCCTGCTGAGCGGTTTTGGAGGGTATATTCGAAGAAAACCAAAGAAATAACCATATCTCTGGGATCAACAAAATGATTTACTCCCTTTTAAACACCCTGTCGAGTGCTACAGCGATGAAATTATATACACTACCTTGTTGCACTATTTATATTAAATAGTGTAGTTATCGAAGTGGTAATTTGATTTGGGAGGAAATAGTATGTTATTTAATATCGTATATTTAAAATAATTATGCATTTTAAAACCTTGAAATTTTGCATAAATTTCAATCATGTACTTTCTCGATTAATAATAAAATTTTATTAGCAATTTACTTTGAAAAGAATAAAATCATAGAAATATGGGATGGAAATATGAAAAAAAAGTATATCGCAAAAAAATATTGGGATTTATTTTAATACTATGTATAGCTATCGTATGGCTTTATATAACACTAGATTTAATGATTGATAGATGGGGAAGCTTGGCAATAGGTACATTTATTAACTTTGCTATTATCTCATTTTTTGTTTTTATAGATTATATTTATAAATATAATATTAGAAAGTAACCTCTAGACAGTAAAATTAGATAAAAATGAATCAATAGCAACTATAACCTATGACATTGAAGCAGTAAATAAAAAAACAAGTACTAAATAAGAAAATAAAGGTGATCAAATGTTGAAAAAATACACTTGCATAAAACAACACGATACAATCGATTGACACTCCGTTAATACTAGGTTATTATCAACACGTTATTGATTTACCTATGAACTTTTTAGGTGCAAAAAAGTAGGGAAAATGATATTGGTATTGCCGTCATCATGCTAATCCTTTATGGTACACTGATGGCCGTATTCAACAAGCCTATCAAAGAAATCAACCAAAAAGAAATGGAAAACAATGCCCAGCTCACCTCCTACTTAGTAGAAAGCTCAAACGGTATAGAAACCATAAAAGCCTTCAATGCAGAAAGACAAGCCAAAACAGAAACCGAACTAAAATTTATAAAACTCCTTAAAACCATATTAAAGGGAGGTACTATCTATAATATACAAGGCTCCTTAACAAATGCCATTGCAACAATGGGCGGGATAGTGATTCTTTGGGTAGGGGCCTATAAAGTAATCCAGGGAGAACTGACGGTAGGACGACTGTTGGTATTCAACTCACTGCTGGCATATTTTGTTGATCCAGTAAAAAATTTCATCAACCTTCAGCCCATGATGCAGACAGCGATAGTAGCCTCCGATAGACTAGGAGAAATACTTGACCTGGAATTAGAAAAAAGTGAAGACGAAGAAAAGAAAGTAAATCCAAACTCCCTAAAAGGAACTATACAATTTAAAAATATAGACTTTCGCTATGGCACAAGAGAACTAGTACTGAAAAATATCAACTTAACCATTCACCAAGGAGAAAAAATTGCATTCGTTGGAGAAAGCGGTTCTGGCAAAACAACATTGGTAAAGTTACTTATGAATTTTTATACCAACGAAAAAGGAGACATCCTTATTAACGAATATAATATCAAAGATATAAATATGGAAAAATTAAGAGAAAAAATAGCTTACATCTCACAGGATATCTTCATGTTTAGCGGCACCATAAAAGAAAACCTATGCTTGGGAAATAAAAACATAACCTTTGAAGAAATGATCCAAGCAGCAAAACTATCCAGTGCTCATGACTTCATCAATGACCTTCCCTTAAGATACAATACATTGCTGGAAGAAAATGCCACAAATCTATCAGGAGGACAAAAACAAAGACTAGCTATCGCAAGAGCATTGTTAAAAAAACCAGATATCCTCATCATGGACGAAGCCACCAGTAATCTAGACTCCATTACAGAAAAAGCCATAGAAAAAACAATTACAGAACTAAACCAAGATACTACCACCATTATCATTGCTCACAGACTCAGCACCATTATGCGATGTGACAAAATCTATGTAATGGATCATGGAGAAATCGTCGAAAGTGGAAATCATGAAGAATTAGTCAATAACAAAGACAAATATTACAACCTCTGGAAAGAACAACTGCCAGAGTATTACCAAACAGCAGCTTCAACCATAGAGTAAGGAGAATACAGAGTATGAGAGAAATAGTACACAATCTAAAAGATATTACCGATAGTAGAGAACTTCTAGAAAGCAAGCCACCCGCCTTTACGATCCTATTTATATATATACTTATTGCACTACTAACAATAGCGGTAGTATGGTCCTATATAGGAGAAATGGACGTAGTGGTAAAAGCAGATGGAGTTGTAAGACCCAACCAAAGGATCAGTACCATCAACAACATGGTGGGAGGAAAAGTCAAAGAAGTATATCTAGAAGGAGGAAAAAAAGATGTTTGTTGAAATGAATGTAAATGAAACGATGATAGTTAATGGAGGAAACAGCCAAAATAGGGGAAGTGATACAAGACATGAAAGAAGTGGTGGCGGAGCATATATAACTGATGAAGCCAAAGAGCAGTATGCTAAATTTGTTGTAAAATCAGTGGAAGTTTTGAAAGATGCTGTAGTAACGTATTGGGGTTATAGAAGTTTATAATCTACATTTTCAATGTTTTAGATACAAATCAGCATAAAAAATAAAGTCCTAGTTTCAATAGCTAGGGCTTTACTTTCTTATTCTAATATAAGTAGGAAATCACAAACTTCAACAAAAATACATACAGCAAATGGAGATAGAAGAAAAGCTAAAAAAATGTTTTCATGATTTTTTGTTTGTTGAGTAAAGTGAAAGGAATGGTTATAAGATGAAGCAGCTTATAAAAATAATATGGCAAATCACGAAATACATCATTATATTTTTGTTAATGAGGGAAGCAAGTGCTTATGTTGTTTCTTCTATATCAGGTTATTTTATAACTGTTGATAAGATTGAAATGATGGGCAATGGATTACTTGAAAATTTAGAAAATATATCTTATGGTATAGGAGCAGTAGGGTCATTCTTTATTTACAAGAAAATGATAAAAAGCAGAAATAAAAGTATATATGAAGTTTGTCGTTTCAAGAAACTGTCAACAGATCAAATAATTTTGTCGATTATAGTAGGAGTTGCACTAGTTTTTTTAAATGGAATCATTTTAGCTATGGTTACAACTATATTCCCATCATCTTACGAAGCATATAAAGAATTTGCTGATACTCTCAAAAAGGGAAGTACGGTATTGTTTTTTTTATGTGCTGGAATAATCGGGCCATTGTTTGAAGAAGTACAAACTAGAGGACTTATACTTAGTGAACTATTAAGAAAAATATCGTTTAGAAACGCTATTATCATTCAAGCTCTTATCTTTGGTGCAATGCATATGAATCTGGTTCAGGGAATTTATGCCACTGTCATAGGTGTCTTTTGTGGATATGCACTTCTTTGGACGGGTTCTATTTGGACGTCAATTTTAATTCATACAAGTGGAAACATATTTTCTCTAATTATGGCGCGAATAGTAGGCGAAGGATTTTTAAATCAGCCTAATAGTGTAATGCTAGTGCTTGTATTAATGATACAAATTCTAGCATTAGTAATAATTCCTTATATATTTAACTACTTCTATAAAAATCGAGTGGAATGGGAAATAAGCACAGTTGAAGAATGTTTAGAAAAATGAGTAAAAAGTTTACAAAGGCGAGAGGGCCTAGATGGAAATTATAATATGTGTGACAATAATGATGGCAGACTGTGTGAAAATCGAAAATTATCTTGATATTAATTCAGGTTCAACTACGAATTTTGTGAAAAAATAATATTGTTACAAATTAAGTTTCCAAACTAAATGGTAAAAAGAGTGCCAAATATTAGTACATTCCTTATCATCTTAAATGCAAATCTAAAATTAATAAGGAGATTAATAATGCTTAGCGAGAATATAACAAAAAGCTTCAGAAAAAAAATTTCAAGTATTCATAACTGGCTGATTAATTTAAGTCCAATAAAATTTGTGTTTTGTATGACAGTATCTTCATATTTGATACTCTTTCCTTTGATTCTTGTTCTGGTATTAATTGAATATACTGGTGATTTTAATGAGGAAAGCATTGATTTATTTAATAACGAGGGAGTGATTTTAGTTATCCTTTTTACAGCAGTTCTTGCTCCTTTAGTTGAAACAGCTGTATATCAAATGTTTCCAGTTAGGTGTCTGAGAAAAACTAACTTTTTAAAAGAAAGACCAATGATAATAATATTGATATCAGCAGTTTTTTTTGGATTTGGACATACATACAATATAATTCGTGTCATTGAAACAACATTAATTGGAATAATACTAGCGTATTCATATCATATATACCTAGAAAAAAACTTCTATCCATTTTGGATTGTTACATCTATACATGGATTAAGAAATCTAATTACAACTATCCTTTTTATTGTTTCCTAGATTTTACCATTTACTCTACTCAGAAGCTTACCGTTACTTTTTAGGATTGCCGAGAGGATAGAGTTTTTGATAATGTTGATTTGTAAATAACCAATGGATAAACCCCAAATTTAGCTGCCTAAACAATAATTTGAAAAAATATGCTGTTTATGCAGGTAAAAGTGTTGTTTATCCATTATCTATTGTGAAACTAGAAATAGGGTGATAGTATAGATGGTAAACTGGAATAGTTAAACATGATTTATATATTATTCCATGCATGTCATTGTATGTGTATTCCAGGAAGATAGTGGAGGACTTTAGATGAAAAATATAATCAAAGCATGCTTATATCTTATGAGAAAAAATAAAGTTCAAATCATATTTTTCCCAATATATTTGTTGTATATTTTGATCTTTTATTTTGGATTGGGTATGGGAGATGATATTTGGGATGATGCTATTAAAGAAATAAGTAGAGAATAGAATACTATACTATTGGCTATCTATTAGATAAATAATATGAAAAATTAGAAAGGGGAATTACATGAAAAAATATTTAAAAGTAACTAGTTTGCAAAGAAAGATTGCAGGGGTTCTGGTACTTGTTATGCTACTTTCTTTTGTACCGATGCAGGTTCAAGCAGAGCAAGGCTATAAAGTTGGAGAAGTATATTATGGATTTCAGCTTATAGAGGAAAATCATGTAGAAGAGATTAGCTCCAAAGTCAGGGTTTTTGAACATACTCAAAGTGGTGCAAAACTGATTCATTTGGAGAATGATGACAGCAATAAGGTTTTTAGTATCAACTTTAGGACACCACCATCAGACAATACAGGAAGTCCCCATATCTTAGAGCACTCCGTATTAAATGGTTCTGAAAACTTCCCTGTAAAGTCACCTTTTATAGAAATGAATAAACGTTCTTTAAGTACGTTTTTAAATGCTCTTACTTATCCAGATCGTACTTCCTACATAGCAGCAAGTAGAAATCATAAGGACTTTAGAAATTTATTGCATGTGTACTTAGATGCAGTATTTTTTCCAAAGGTTTTGAAAGAAGAGAAGATTTTTATGCAGGAAGGTTGGCATTATGATTTAAAGAATCCAGAAGATGAACTTACCTACAATGGAGTTGTCTACAACGAGATGAGGGGAGCTTATTCGAATCCTGTGAATGTTTTAGTCAAACAGAATCAAAAATCACTGTTCCCCGATACACCCTATGCTTATGATTCAGGGGGAGATCCTCAAGTAATTCCACAGTTATCCTATGAGGCGCTAATAGACTTCTATAAAACCTATTATCATCCATCCAATACTTATATTTATTTATATGGCAATTTAGACTTGCAGGAGACTTTAAAATTTATTCATAATGAATATTTGAGTAAATTTCAAAAGCAGGAAGTACAAGCTTCTATTTCTAAACAAAAGCCCTTTGCAAAGCGAGCTTATCATACGATTGAATATGCATTGTCAGAAAATGCAGATACCAAAAATAAAACCTATTTAAGTTTAAATTATGCTGTAGATGAAATTAATAATAAAGAGACCATGCTGGGATTTTCTATTTTAAATGCGCTATTAATGCAAACAGAGTCCTCCCCTCTGCGTAGTGTATTGCTGCAAGAAAAAATAGGAACCAATGTTTTTGGCAGTTATGATCCCATGACATTACAGCCTAGCTTCAGTATCATCATTGAAAATGCTGCTGATGAAAAGATAGATGACTTCGAGGGGGTTGTTCAACAAACATTGGAACAACTGGTGGCAGAAGGCATTGATCGTGAACTAATATATGCGATATTTAATACGATTGAAATTTCCATGCGTACAGAAAAATCCGATGCCAACAGAGGTTTTGGATATCATAATACTGTTTTGGCAACCTGGTTACATGATTATGAGCCTACATTATATCTTTCTTTTGAAGATACATTAAATAAGATAAAAAATAAAATTGATGAAAATTATTTTGAAAGTCTAATACAAAAATATTTGCTAGATAATACCCACAGTTCTTTAGTAGTGATGAAGCCAGTAGCTGGTTTAGAAGTACAAAAAGGAAGGGCATTGAAGGAAGAATTACAGCGAATAAAAGACAGTCTTTCAGAAGAAGAAATACAGGCTTTAGTAGAACAAACAAAAGCATTAGAAAAATGGAAGGAGACACCAAATTCCCAAGAAGCAATACAAACCTTACCTGTATTATCGTTAGAAGATTTACAGCAGCAACAAAAAAATATTTCTTCAAAGATTGAAGAACTAGAGGATGTTACGATTCTATTGCATCCATTATTTACAAATAGAATCGCCTATGTGAATATGTACTTTGATACCATGAAAGTACCACAGGAGCAAATTTCTTATATCCCCTTGCTAGTTTATTTGCTTGGTAATATAGATACAGAGCAATACAGCTATCAACAGTTATCCAACGAAATAAATAATCGTTTAGGTGGACTAAATTTTAGAGTAGATATGATTTCTAATTTAAAAGAGAATCATAAATATGCTCCTAAATTAAGGGTATCCATGTACACAGTTGCAGATGAATTAAGAAATGGATTTAAAGTTTTAGAGGAAATGATGCATCATGGAAAATTTGAAAACTTAGACAGGATAAAGCAGTTGGTAGGTCAATTAAAAGCAGATGTGGAATATGGCTTAAATAGTAATGGTATAGCTATAGCTCAGATCCAATTAATGAGAAAACAATCTCAAGCAAACCAATACCAAGCCAGCATAAGTGGAATAGATTTTTATTTCTTCTTGTGTGAAATTGAAGAGATGTTAGAAAAGAATCCGGAAGTAGTGATAGCAAACTTGCAGGAGGTAAATCAGTTAGTATTCCAAAAAGAAAACTTACTTGTCGGTGTTACTTTGGAGGAAGAAGAATATGAAACCTTTAAAAAAGCATTTTTGCCATTTGAAGCAACATTAAAGACTGTAGATGCACCATGGCAGACTTATCGTTTTTCTACTGACAGCGGCAGTGAAGGCATTATTAATGGTGAGCAGATCCAAAGCGTTGTAAAGGGATATAATTTTAAAGATTTAGGCTATGAATATAGTGGGAAAATGGATGTTCTTACACAAATTCTTTCTACAGAGTATCTATGGAATCGCGTAAGGGTTTCTGGTGGCGCCTACGGCAGTGGTATATATATTGCCAATACAGGAGAGATGATGCTTTATTCCTATAGAGATCCTAACTTGAAAGAAACTTTAGATGCCTTTCATGGTATACCAGCTTATCTACGAAACTTTGCTGAGGATGAGGAGGAGATGCTGAACTATATTATTGGAACCTTAGGACAATATGATCCTTTGCTTAGTCCACAGGAGAAAGGTGCGTTAGAGGATAGACTTTATATGATGCAAATAACCCATGAAGATTTAAATGCAATAAAAGAGCAGATTTTACAAACTACAGCAGAAGATATAAGAAACTTTGCACAGTTGATGGAGGATGTCCTAAAGCAAAATCAATATGTTGTAGTAGGATATGAAACAAAGATTCAAGAAAATGCAGATTTATTTGATAAAATAATGAACATTTTTGGGGAAAAACAAGGAGTAAAGAAGGAGATTGAGTATTTGCCAGCTATAGAAATTTTTCAACAATTAGGGATGCCGGTAAGGATAGAGGAGGAAGATCCTCAAAATCCTATAGTTATCGTAGAAGTAGGAAATATTCAATTATTACTTTATGTCAATACAACATTGATGGTCATCAATGACCATGAGTATCATTTACAAGGCAAAATTGAGTTGAAAGATAATGAAATCTATGTACCAGAAGAAGCATTTGAGATATTCTTATACATGTTTCTACAAGAAGAGTAATAGTAAGTGTCAAGGAATTGACGTATAGAAATTCAATAGAATAGCTGATAAAATAAATCCAGTAGAAGTTAGATATGTTTGATATGCTCCCCTTATAGTAGACAGTTAAAATAATAAAAACTGTTTATTATAGAGAGGAGCATATTTTTATGGGAAGAAAAACTAAATTTACAGCTGAGATTAAGATTGATGCAGTAAAAAATTATTTAAGTGGAACAAGGTCTCAAAATCAAATAGCAAAAGATTTAAATATTCATATAAGTACAATCCAAGGTTGGATTTCATCATACAAGACACTAGGGACATTAGGGGTAACTACTACATCTAAAAACGCTGGATATTCAGAGCAATTAAAAAAAGAAGCTGTTATAGATTATCTTTCAGGTAATTTTTCGCAATATGAAGTGTGTGAAAAGTATGGAATTCGTAACCGTACTCAACTACGGAAATGGATTTTGCAGTATAATGATTATGAAAAGATAAAATCTTCAGGTACAGGGGGAATATCAATCATGATCAAGGGACGTACTACAACATTTGAAGAACGTATTGAAATAGTTAAATATTGCATTGAACATAATAGAAATTACAATGAAACTGCTGAAGCATATAAGGTTTCTTATCAGCAGGTCCGCAGCTGGACTGTTAAGTATGAGCAATCTGGCGTAGATGCCCTAGTTGACCGTAGGGGCAAACACAAGTCTGAGGATGAACTTACAGAGTTTGATAGATTAAAAGCTCAAAACAAGCTTTTGGAGGCTAGGTACAAAAGATTAGAGATGGAGAATGAACTGCTAAAAAAACTCGAAGAGATGGAAAGGGGGCATTTCTAAGCCTTGCTAAACATGAGAAAGTATATATAGTCATTAAGCTACTTTCAGATCAAAAACATTATCCTGTTTCAGTTTTGTGTCAGATTGCTAATATTAGCAGATCCGCTTATTATAAATGGCTTCATAGAGAAAAAAGTCAGAAGGAACTTCAGAGTGAAAAACTACTTGTTCTCATTAACCAAGCTTATGAAGAAAGAAACGGTATACTGGGTTATAGGCAGATGACAATCAAGATTCGACGTGAACACAATATAAACGTAAACCATAAACGAATCTACCGGCTGATGAAATTAGCTGGTCTAAAATCAGTATGCAGGAAAAAGAAATACAACTACATGAAGTCAACCCCTGAAGTTACAGCTGAAAATGTGCTGAACCGGGACTTTAAAGCACAACGCACCTGTGAGAAATGGCTTACGGATGTAACAGAGTTCAAATATGGCGATGGGAAAAAAGCATACTTAAGTGCAATCTTTGATCTTGGTGATAGAAGCATAGTGTCTTACGTCATTGGTCATTCAAATAACAATGCTCTTGTATTTGAGACTTTTGACTTAGCAGCTACAGCTTATCCTAACGCAAAACCCATATTTCATAGCGATCGTGGTTTTCAGTATACAAACAAAACATTTAAGTTAAAACTTGATAAGGCAGGAATGACACAGAGCATGTCCAGGGTAGCTAGATGCATAGACAATGGTCCTATGGAGGGCTTTTGGGGAATTTTAAAATCTGAGATGTATTACTTGCGTAAGTTTAATGATTATGAGAGTTTGAGGAAAGCAATTGGGGAATACATAGGTTATTATAATACCAAGCGATACCAGAAACGTTTAAATTGCATGACTCCAATCGAATACCGTAATTATCTCACTGATATCTCTGCATAAAAAAGCACCAACCATTTTCGATTGGTGCTTCTATGATTTTTTATTTTTTCCACTGTCTACTTGACAGGGTGCAGTTCAGTTGCTAACTCTACTGGATTTTATATTTTTACTTAGCTTGAACTTTTAAATCTTCGGGTAGATCCTTTGAAAAGGGCAGTAGTTTTAATAAACTTTCCTTGTCTTGAGGCTCTACATTGGGAAGGTTGTCCATTAAATAAAGTAGATATTTTTCAATAACTAAATTATTATTCTTAGCCGTTTCAATGATGCTATAGATTAATGCACTGGACTCTGCACCTTTGGTGGAAGCCGAGAAAAGCCAATTGCTGCGACCCACCACAAATGGTCTTATAGATCGCTCTGTAGCTTATCCAAACATTAAGATAAGCTGCATTATCCTCATCTTTTAAAAATCCTCAGGATTTGCTACAGGTCGCTTAATTTGGGTATTCGCATCACAAATCCTGAGGATTTTATTATACTGAAACTACTACAATTAAAGGAGGTAGTTTCATGTATCAAGATTATGACAAGGCTGTCGAAAAAGTAATGGAGTATCTAGAAAGAAACCATTATACTTCTAGTATCGTACGTACCTATCAACGGTGTTTTCGCTTGATAAAAGAGTTTTTCAAGAAAAACCATGATTACTATTCGCATGAACTGGCAATGGAATGGCTGGCTAGTGTCACACCAGGTCTCTGCAAATCAACATTTAAGACTTATCGGTTAGCACTCAGCAGGATAAACGCAGCCTACAAAAACCAGGAAATCGTAAATACCAAGGCTGTCTACCAATCTCAGCAGAATTATCAAAATCTGGATCCATGGTGCAGACACCTTCTAGATGAATTTCTAGAAAAAATGTCTTCCAGTTATGTAGTTTCCTTTTTGCAAACCCTCAAAATTGCTGGGGCTCGATTTTTGACTTATACTACGAGGCATGGTGTTTCCAGACCAGAAGATATTTCTCACCACATAGTTGCTAATTACTACTATGATGACAGGCACGATAGTTACAAATCGAAAGATGTTTATAACGGCTGTATCCGAATGTTTTTGAGATATCTTGTAGCATTGGGAATAATCAGGTCTTCTATTCCTTTGATGTTGGACAAATTTACCCTTGCTAGAATGGTGTTTATTGAAGAACTTCCAAAAACGGAACAAGAAAACTTTCATCAGGATTATAGCCAAATTCTTTTTTCAGCAGAAGAATTCTACACTCGTTTGGGTGAGGTTAGCTTTCTGGTAGTACAGCAGAAATACTCCCTAACAATGAGGCGGACTTTTCATAATGCTTGGAAAGAACTATTTATTTTTTTGGAAGCCAATGAACTTGGATATTCTAAAGAAATTGCCTTGACCTGGGCTTCATATATGAAGAATTATACCCTTCAGTGGAAAACATTTCGACGTGCCATGAAGTTGTTTGAACAGTACCTAAAAACAGGAAGCCTCCAGCCGAAAACAGTATATACTTATCAGTCGGATCCGGCAGATGATCTGCCAAAGTGGTGCAAAACGGACTATGACTTGTTTATGCTTCACAAGAAAAAAGAAGGAGTCGCAGTCTCAACACTCAGTATGTATCGTTCGTCCTGCCTGCGTTTTCTTTTTTATCTTGAGCGGACTGGTATTGCTTCTTGGGATATTGTGACTCCGGAAGTAATAAAGGAATTCCATTATACAGATCCTCACAACACTCCAGAAGGCAAGAATGCTTATGCTGCAAAAATCAGGGCATTTTTAGATTACCTGTCAGAAGCCGAGCAGGTCCCATTCACCTTGCAGCTAGCTCTTTCAAATGAATGCGCCCCACAGGTAACAATTATTAAAACACTAGATGATGATGAATTATCTGTCATCTATCAGTACAAAGAAGTTTCTCACAAAGTCATGCAGCTACGTAATACAGCAATGGTTCTTCTTGGACTTCGTATGGGTTTTCGTGCATCTGATATTACAAAGTTAAAACTCTCAGATATATCCTGGCTACAGCAGACTATCTCTGTCCAGCAGCAAAAAACAGATAGATTTCTGAAACTTCCAATGCCTACAGAGGTTGGCAACAGTTTATATCGTTATATCACTATGGGACGTCCGGAAACTTCTTGTGAATACGTTTTTGTTGCGCACAGAGTCCCATATGATAGATTGCATCGAGGAGTATGTTTAAAAGCTTTAAATCATGTATTAAACAAGAACTCCCACGGTTTCCACATTACACGAAGGACATTTGCATCACGTATGCTCCAGAAAGATACCAATCCAGAAATGATTGCAGAAGCCTTGGGACACAGCGATGATACAACTGTAATGAAATATCTTTCAACAAATGGAGAAAAGATGCGGCAATGTGCCATTCCTCTTGCTGAAATCACAGTAAAAGGAGGTCTGCTGACATGATGGAAGCATTTCGTTACCAGTATAGCAGTGTGTTGGCTCCTTACATTGAGGGACTTATCCGTCAGAAGAAAGCCGACGGTTTTATTTATGATTACCAATCCTATATTCTAAAAACCTTTGATGATTTTTGCCTGAATCGTGGATACAAGAATGCAGTCATTACTCGTGACGTTGCCATGGAATGGGCAGTCCAGAGGAAAACAGAAGGTTTAAACTACCGGAATCAACGTGTGTCTTTTCTGAGACAGCTTTCATTATACATGAATTCCATGGGCATAAACAGTTACATTCCGCATCATATGCCTTCTGAGAAAGTATCAGTTCCACACATTTTCAATAGGGAAGAACTGCAGGCTTTCTTTGAAGTAGTCGATACCTATCTACCTGAAAATGAAAGGTGGCACTGTCTGGCTATGGAATATCAGTTGCTCTTTCGTTTATATTATTGCTGTGGACTTCGCCTATCCGAGGGGTGTGGCCTTGAAAAGAAAGATGTTGATTTGACAAATGGTATTCTGGACATCAGGCAGTCTAAGGGCAGAAAAGATAGACAGGTTTATATGGCAGACGATTTGATAGAACTATGCAGGAAATATCAAGCAAAGATGAATTGGATGCAGCCCAATACAGTATGGTTTTTTCCAGGACGCACCCCGGATAAACATATTCAAAAGACCAGTATTGATAAGAAATTTAAACAGTTATGGGAAATGACCAGTTATTCCAAGCACTGTGACAAACAACCTACTGTTCATGCGTTTAGACATACCTTTGTCGTAAACCGTATAAATCACTGGATGGTGGAAGGTGTTTCTCTGGAAAACATGATGCCTTATCTAAGCCGGTATCTTGGACATTCTGGCATCGAGGATACGATGTATTATTATCACCAGGTGCATACTGCTTTTGAGATTGTACGACAGAAAGACCAGATTTCAGCAAAGGTCATCCCGGAGGTGATGCCTTATGAGGAGTAATGCTATTCCCGAGGAAAAGCTCTTCTTTTCAATGACATTGGAATTTTTAGAAACATATATGCCAAGGCAGCTAGGAAGAAGCCCAAAAACAATCAAATCCTATCGGGACTCATTGACTATATTTCGCAGGTTTCTGTTGGGAGAAAAACAGCTCTCCGTCCGTAGATTTCTATTTGAAGAATGCACTCCTGCACTGATACAAGATTTCATTATTTATCTGAAAAAAGCAGGAAATAGTCCAGGAACCTGTAATCAGAGACTGACAGCACTCCGTACCTATTTATGGTTTGCTACAGACCGCGACATTTCATTACAATCGATAGCTTTGAGGATTTCCAAGTTGCCGCAATGCAAAACTCCAAAAAAGGAAAAAGAAACATTGTCTGACCACGCACTGAAATGTTTACTGGAGCAGCCTAAAAATACAAAGATTGGTTTGCGAGACAGAACTATGATGATACTGCTGTATGATTCCGCTATCCGGCTTGATGAGCTACTCAGTCTGACACTGCAGGATTTAATGCTAAATACTAATGAGCCATATATCAGAATTACTGGAAAAGGAAACAAGGAACGCATTGTGGCAATCAACACCAGAACCACTGAACACCTCCTGCAGTATTTACGAATATTTCACCCAGATATCATCAAAACTTCACTAGCCTTTTATACCAAAATCAAGGGACAGACAGGAAAAATGTCAGAAGGAAATGTAGAACGTTTCATAAGGCAATATGGAAAACAGGCAAAAACAATCTGCGAAGAAGTGCCGGATAATGTGTATCCCCACATGCTACGTCGCACGAGGGCAACCGATTTATATCAAAATGGTGTTGAACTGGCATTAGTGTCCAAGATTCTTGGCCATGCCTCTATTGAAACTACTAAAATTTATGCAACACCATCCATGGAAATGATGAGACAGGCATTGGAATCTGTTGAAACACCAGAACAGGCTACCGAAAAGCCATTATGGAAAAAATGCAGCGAAGAAGAACTGGCAAAACTGTGTGGATTACGGTAAAGTAAAATCCTCAGGATTTGTGATGCGAATGCCCAAATTAAGCGACCTGTAGCAAATCCTGAGGATTTTTAAAAGATGAGGATAATGTAGCATTATTATCTATTTCTAAAGATCCGTCTTCTAGGAATACTTTGAAGCTTGAAGTAGTGGTTTGGTATATGCCAAAGCTTTACCAAGGGCACTTTTGGGAATAGCATCTTTTATTTCTCTATCTACATAAGCTATAAACACTTCTATTTATTGGCTTAGATGCCTCAAAAGGGGTGTGCTTTTTCCTAAAAACGAATTAAAAAATTTAATGTATATATTTGGAAGTATAGAATATCTCTATTTTACTTTTTGACGTCGAATAATATACAATTATGAAATGAATTTGCAAATTTCAACATATGTCTATTAAAGTGCATAATAGTTAGAGTTAAATTATTATTTTAAGGAGACCATCATGGTAAACAAGCTAAGTAGTGAAGAAATAAGTATTCTATTAGAAATGAGAATATTTGCATATAGTTTTTTAAAGCATGCATTATATATTGAGCCTTCAAGAGAATTCCTAAAAGCAGTTATAGAAAATAATGCAGTTGAATCTTTTCCTTTTACTGAAAAAAGTGAGTTGATAAATGAAGGAATAATACAGATAAATAGCTTTCTAAAAGAAAATAACGTTCTTGAAATAAGTGAGTATGAAAAGCTCCATTGGGATTATACCCGTATGTTTATTGGTCCTAATTCACTGCCTGTACCTCCGTGGGAATCAGTATATTTAAATAAAGATCGTTTGGTATTTCAAAAAGAAACTTTTGAAGTTAGAAAAAACTATTTAAAATACTACTTTATCTCCAAGAATTATCCTCGTGAGCCAGATGACCATATAGGAATAGAGCTAGATTTTATGTGTAGATTAAATAAAATTGCTATGGAGAATAATGAAATTCAAAATACAAATAAATTATTAGAAGTATTAAATGATCAAGAAAGTTTTCTAAGAGAACATATTCTTAAATGGATACCAGATTTTTCAATTAGTATGATAAATAGCTCTAATACAGAATTTTATCGAGGAATTGCTAAAATTTTAAAAGGATATGTTGAAGTTGATTATCTAATATTGAAAGAATTGATTGAAAGATCAACTTAAATATGTATTCAGTTGGAAAAATTTTATACTAATTTGATAGGAGTTGATTTTTATGAATAATTTTATTGATAAAGTAAAAAGTTTTAAAATGAATAGAAGGTCATTTTTAAAATGGAGCGCAGCTACATCTGCTGCATTAATGGTTACAGGTTATGAAAGTGAGCTTTCTGAAGTGTCTGCGGCTGAAGCGGATAGTATTTTAAGCAAAAAAGGAGAATGGGTAAGTGCAGCATGTTGGCATAATTGTGGGGGAAGATGTTTAAATAAGGCATATGTAGTAGATGGTGTTGTTATAAGACAAAAAACAGATGATACTCATCCTGATAGTATTGATTTTCCTCAGCAAAGAGCATGTGCAAGAGGAAGGTCTCAGCGCAAACAGGTATTTGGAGCAGATAGATTAAAGTATCCAATGAAGCGTAAGCACTGGGCTCCCGGAGGTGGACAAAAAGAACTTCGTGGTAAGGATCAGTGGGTAAGAATTTCATGGAATGAAGCTCTTGATATAGTTTCTAGTGAAACTACAAGAATAAAAGAGAGCTATGGAAATCAATCTATTTATTTAGTACATGGAGCAGATGGAAGAAGTGGAGAAATGAGAGCTCCTTTTGCTTTATATGGGGGGTATGTTGAAAAGTATGGAAGTAGATCTCGTGGAGCATGGGCAAGAGCAATGCAGCCTATTATGGGAATACACCAAAAACAACATGCCCTTAACGATAGAATGGATATTTTAAATGCGAAATTAATAGTTTTATGGGGAAATAATCCAGCCTGGAACTCAGGAAGCTATGCTATGAATAATCTTTTAAGAGCTAAAGAAGCTGGAATTAAAATAATAAGTATAGATCCATTTTATAATACAACAGCATCGGTTTTAGCTGATGAATTTATACCTATAAGACCTGCAACTGATACTCCGATGCTACTTGCAATTGCTTATGTTTTAATAACAGAAGATTCTCCTGAAAAACCTTTAATTGACTGGGATTTTTTAAATAGGTGCACAGTAGGATTTGACTCTGAGCATATGCCTCAGGGTGCAGACCCAAAGGAAAACTTTAAAGATTATGTTCTAGGTACGTATGATAACCAACCTAAGACTCCAGAGTGGGCTTCAGAAATTTGCGGAACACCTGCGGATAAAATTCGTTCTTTTGCAAATGAACTTGGATCAACTAAGCCAGCAACCGTTTTATTCGGATGGAATTCAGCAAGAATTGAGAAAGGACAGCACGTATGTCTTGCACAAACTACTGTTGGAGCGATGACGGGTAATATGGGCATAGCTGGAGGTTGCTTTAGTTGCAGTGCTCAAGAACCTTCAACCAATGGAGGACCAGCTCTTGTAAGGGCAGGAAGTACTGGAGTATCAGAACTGGAGAATCCTCTTAAGCAGCCAAAGTTATCTAGTGCAGAACATTGGGATGCTATTTTAACAGGAAAGTATACCGATGGAGTAGGAGCTAAAAAAGATATAGATGTTAGAATGATATATCATAGTCATAGTTCAACTCTTAACCAGACGAATAATGCAAATAAAGGTATTAAAGCACATCGTAAAGTGGAATTTGTTGTAACAAATCAGTATGTTTTAAATCCAAATGCAGCTTATTCAGATATTGTTCTTCCTATAACAACAATGTGGGAACGATTTGGAAATGTTACTGCTGGAAATAGAGAAACATTAATATGGGCAAGAAAAGTTATTGAACCATTATTTGAATCAAAAGATGATTACTGGATTGCTAAAGAACTTGGAAAAAGGTGGGGAATAGATTCTTTGCAAATTCAACATATATCTGATGAGCAAATAATATTTAATCAAATTGCAGGAGCACAGGTTATAAAACCTGACAATTCAGGATATGAACCATTGGTTACTATAACGGACGATGATATAAAGGCTTGGGGAGTTGAAGGGAAGCCTCAAATTGGAAGAATAACACTTGATGAATTTAAAGAAAAGGGAATTTATCAGGTAGAAAGAAAGAAAGACGACAAATTTGTTTATATACATAACAAAAAATTCAGAGAAAACCCTGAAGAAAATCCTTTATCTACAAAAAGTGGTAAGATAGAAATTCATTGTCAG
This sequence comes from Clostridium aceticum, assembly GCF_001042715.1. Classification (NCBI taxonomy): domain Bacteria; kingdom Bacillati; phylum Bacillota; class Clostridia; order Peptostreptococcales; family Natronincolaceae; genus Andreesenella; species Andreesenella acetica. The sequence continues at coordinate 924,995 of NZ_CP009687.1, forward strand.
GAGCTTGCAGATATGGTTACTAAAGCAGGCTGGAATAAAGGAAACCCAATTGCAATATATGAACCTGCAACTCATGGATATGAAGCCACATTTAAAAATTGGAATAAAAAAATTAAAGGAAGATATCCTCTTCAGCTTTGCAGTATACATGGTCAAAGACAAACACATTCGGTTATGGGAAATGTTCCATGGCTTCGTGAAGCATTTCCGTATGAATTGTACATGAATACGATTGATGCGAAAGCACGTGGATTTTCAGAACAAGATGTAGTTCGTGTATTTAATGAACATGGTTCTCTTTTGAGAAGACTTCATATAACAGAAAGGGTAATGCCAGGTGTTGTACTTTTACCTCAAGGTTCATGGATTGAAATAGATGATAATGGAAACTGCAGGGGAGGATCTGCAAATATGTTAACTGGAGATTATCCATCAGGTCCAGACATAGAATCTTTTCAAGCATGTATTGTTGATGTTGAAAAATATAATAAGGAACTTGAACCTGATCATAAATGGAAACAAAGAATAGTTTTATAGTATAGGAGGATTTTTTATGAGGCAAAAAGGGTTTTTCTTTAATATGGAAAAATGTTCTCAGTGCAAATCATGTGTTATAGCTTGTAAAGATAAAAATAATCTTGAAGTAGGAGCAAATTTCAGACATGTTGATGCATATGAAGGGGGGAAATTTCCTAATCCATGGATGTACTTTATATCATTATCTTGTAATCACTGCGAGAATCCTATTTGTGTTAAAAATTGTCCAACTGGGGCAATGACTAAACGAATAGAAGATGGGATAGTTTATGTGAATACAGATAAATGTGCTGGATGTCAAAGATGCGTAAAATCATGTCCTTATGGAGCACCTCAATATCGCAAAGAATTGAAAAAGACTAGCAAATGCGATATGTGTTATGAATTAACAGACGCTGGAGAAGAGCCAGTATGTATTTCAGCATGTAATATGAGAGCACTAGAGTGCAAAGATATAGGGGAACTTAGAAAAATAAGCGGTACAACAGCAGATGTTAGAGGTCTTGCAGATTCTAAATTAACAAATCCATCCTTAGTTATAAAGCCTAAGAAAGAAGCCTTTAAATAAATAATTTAATTATTAGGATGGGATTCATATGCTTATTAAGTATTTTATTAAAAAGCTTACAAAAAAGAATTATCCTGTTATATCAAAAAATTACTGTTTAAGTAATATTAATAGATTTAGTGAATGCAGCAGATGTAGAGATGTTTGCCCAGTTAAGGCAATAAAGTATGAAGAAGATAATATAGTAATTAATGAGAATATTTGTTCAGGTTGTGGTATCTGTAGAACTATTTGTCCCTCTAAAGCCATAAACTTAAAGTCTTTTGGAGAAATAAGTGCTTTTAATGAAGCAAAACAAAAAGATTTTTTAGTAGTTGGATGTGTGAAAGAAGGAAATAAAGGAAATATTAAATTTCCTTGTCTTCATGGACTACATAAGGAGTATTTAGCAGCATTTATTATTATTTTAAGAAATAGAAAAGTATATTTTAATTTGAGCGAATGTACGGAATGTATTTATGGAAAGGATTGTAATGCATTTCAAAATTCATTAGAAAAAGTAGTATTATTTTTGAAGAATTTAAATATTAATCCTGACTATGAAATACTAAATGATTCAGAAAAGAAAATTACGTACCCTAAAAATCAATTTTCACGTAGAGATTTTTTTTCATTAATAAAAAAAGAATCAACATATTTAGTCGCTGATATAGTTTTGAATTCTATAAAAACTGACAATAATGATGAGTTTAATGAAAGAAAATTCTTAATAGATACGATTAAAAACTTAGGGTGTATAGAGGAACAACTCTTAGATAAAGATAATGGAATGTTTACTAGCTATAATTTAAATTCTAAATGCAATGGATGTGGGGTTTGTGAAGCTGTTTGTCCGTGGAATGCATGGGAAGTTAAAGAAGATAAGGAACAAGTTAGTATAAAGCATAGCATTAGTTTATGTAGATCTTGCGGCATATGTACCAGTATGTGTTTAGAAAAAGCTATACAAGAAGAACCATTTCCACTACATTCTATATTTAAAGATTTTATAATAAAAAAGGAAATTTCTTTAGCTTACTGTAAATATTGTTGGGACAAATATGTTCCAGGAACAAAGGATTTAGGCATATGTAATAAATGTGAAAAGATGAATAATATAAGAATGTCATTAAAATATAATGATATTATAGGAGGAGATGAGATTTAAATGTTTGGAAAAATAGGTATGTCTGAGTTAGTAGTTGTTTTGATAATAGCTCTTGTTATTTTTGGCCCTTCAAAGCTTCCTGAAATAGGTAAAGCTTTTGGAAAAGCATTAGGAGAATTCAGAACTCATGCTAAAAAAATATCTGAAGATATAGAAAAAGACACTAATGAGTTATAAAAAATAAAGACTAAAGGCGCTGTTATGACAGTGCCTTTAGCATTTAAACTACTGGGGAGGTTTTATTAATGCAAGATATTCAATTAACTCTGATAGAGCACCTAGGTGAGTTAAGAAAAAGAATTATAATCATTGCCATATCAATTATAGCTGGTGCTTTAATTAGTTACAATTATATAGATAAAATCATGAAATATATTATCAAGCCAGGTAAGAGCTTAGAATTTATATATGTATCTCCTCCAGAGCTGTTTTTAGAGTACGTCAAAATATCCTTTGTAGTTGGTACAACGATGGCACTGCCAATTATTTTATTTCAAATTTGGTTATTTATAAGACCCGGACTAAAAGGTAAAGAGCAAAAATACTTATTGCTTGCTATGAATATGGGGATTTTATTTTTTATAATTGGAATAGCATTTGCCTACTTTATAGTTATACCAATTATAATTCAGTTTTTTGTTAGTATATCAGTTGATAAAGTTTCCCCTTTATTTTCATTTGCTAAATATGTAAGCTTTATGAGTTCATTACTTTTATCTTTTGGTTTAATATTTGAACTACCAATGCTGGTTTTGCTTCTTACTCAGTTGGGGTTAATAAATCCTAATATGTTAAAAAAACATAGAAAAATAGCCGTATTTATAATATTTCTATTAGCTACTATTTTAACACCACCAGATATTGTTTCGCAGTTTTTATTGGCTGGACCTATGATTTTATTGTATGAATTTAGTATTTTTTTATCTTCTTTTGTATACTCAGCTAAAAACAAGAAGATTAGAATTATAACCAAGATAGTTATTATTTTAATTATATTAACTGTTATAATAGGGATTTGCTATATTAAGGGATTACATCACTTACTCTTTTAAGACGTAATTTTAAAATAGCTAATAGGGTAACAAAGAGAGTGTATTAAATAATAACTATAACAAAATTAGAAAAGAGACAGAGGATGTGAAGCTAAAAATGATAAAAATAAGTGAAGCGATAAATATAATTACTAAAGAAGCTAAGTTATTAGAAGTAGAGAAAGTGCATATTTTATCATCTTTAAATAAAATTTTAGCAGAAGATATATACTCAAAAGATAATTTACCTTCTTTTGATAAATCTGCTATGGATGGATATGCAATAAAAAGTGAAGATACTAAAAATTGTGAATCAAAAAATCCTGTTGAGCTAAGAATAAAGGGAATTATTAAGGCTGGAGATTATTATGAAGAAGAGATAAAATGTGGTGAAGCGATTAAGATAATGACTGGAGCAGCAGTTCCAAGAGGAGCAAACGCTGTTATAGAAATAGAAAAAGTAAATACAGTAAAAGATAAGCTTATATTAAATAGTGTTGTAAAAAAAGAAAATAATATAATTAAAATGGGAGAAGAAATAGAAATAGGAGACTTAGCAATACAAAAAGGAAAAATGATAAGACCAGCTGAAATAGGGCTTTTAGCTTCTTTAGGATATAAATATATACATGTCTATAAATCTCCAGTAATTTCCCTTATTATAACAGGAGATGAATTAATAGAAATAGACGAAGAACCTTTTATGGGAAAAATAAGGAACAGCAATGAGTATTCTTTGCGAGCACTTATTGATAATCTTAATGGAAAATATATATCTTTAGGAGTAGTTTCAGATGATAAGAATATTTTAAAAGAAAAAATAAAATATGCTTTTGAGAATTCAGATATAGTAATCACTTCTGGAGGAGCATCTGTGGGAGATTATGATTTTATAGAAGATGTTTTAAAAGAATTAGGTGCAGATATAAAATTTACCACTATATCTATCAAGCCTGGAAAGCCAGTAACTTTTGCTGTATATAATGAAAAACTCTTTTTTGGATTACCTGGAAATCCTATGTCTATAATAACTGCGTTTGAAGAATTTGTAGTTCCTGCTGTAAATAAAATGATGGGGAAAAATAATTTAGTAAAAGAAGAAATTACTGTTGTATTGGCGGATGATTTTAAAGGGAAAAAAGGAAGGACAAAATATGTTTATGCAGATATAATAAAAGAAAATGGAAGATATTATGCATATAATGTAGGTTCACAATGTTCGAATCACTTAATTACATTAAGCAGAGCTAATGGAATAGTTATAATACCAGCAGATATTGGAAGTGTAAACAAAGGAGAAATATTAAATGGAAAATTTATATTTAAATAAAGGTCCTATTATTATATCAATAGTTTCAACTATAGATAACCAATTTTATACCTTAACAAAATACGCCTTCCTGCGATTTCAGAAATGAACAATGTTAGCAATTCACTCCAGTGAAAAATCCTAAAATTTGCAAACTCGCTACCGCTCAAACATGCAAATTTCTTTACGGATTTTCCACTTACATGAATTGAACATTGTGGTCATTTCTTGCAAATGCATCCAGTCTGCATTTTGTTAAGATTTGTAGTTGGTTATCTATAAATCAGGTATGGGAAAAACTACTGTATAGATAAAAAAGCAACTTCTAGAATTTTCTAGAAGTTGCTTTTTTTCAATAACTAAATGGAGCTGATGATGGGACTTGAACCCACGAACCTCTTCCTTACCAAGGAAGTGCTCTACCTGCTGAGCTACATCAGCATATAAAATTATTTTGGACACAAAAAATATTATACCTTAGATTAAGTCCTGTGTAAAGGAGAAATTTTTTTAAAAAAAAGAAAAAAATACCTAACTATGTATTGATTTTGCTTTTATCCTATGATACAATAATAAAAAATCAAATATTGCATTCAACAAGTTTTTCTTATAAACGTTTATAGTTTATAAGAAAATGAAAAGGGAAGTTGGTGTAAATCCAACGCGGTCCCGCCACTGTAAGGGTGAGTTTTTTACATTGATGCCACTGGATAGAAAATCTGGGAAGGCGTAAAAAAACTATGAACCTGAGCCAGGATACCTGCTTGTGTGATGTTAATATATTTCAAATTCACGGTGTATGGGTTTAGAGATGAATGTATCACTATTTTAGAAAAGTGATAATTTATTTTACTATTGTTTATCAAAGCCTGCATGTGAAAATGCAGGCTTTTTTAATGAAAAATTAATGCCCCTTTTCAGCAAAACTGGGTTAAGTTTAGCCATTTAACTCCCCCTTAGTAGAGCTGAATAACATATAAACTTTAAGTGTTTGGATTGCACTTAAAGTTTTTTTTTATACTTTTCTAAGCGTTTAAAGAACTGTGATATAATAAAAATATCAGTGAATAAAAACTTTAGAAGAAAAATTCAATTGAAGGAAAGTCATGATAAAAGAGAATAGAGGTTTTTTTATGGATATTGTACAACGAGGAAAACGCTGGGTGGGACTTGTTTTTAATCGTCCATACATCCCCGTAGAATTAAAAGAGGCTACAGGCCCTTTATTACTACATATCAGTGATACACCACAGGAAATTTACAGCTATATTTTTAGGCTAGTGAAGCTGCTAGAGCCTTCTTATATTATACACACAGGAGATTTAGTAGATGACATTAAACTAGAGCTGCACCCTAATGAAATAGAAGCCTATAAAACGGCTTTAAGAAAATTTATTTCAGGTTTAGAAAGTTTTACAGATGCATTGATTTATTATGCAGTAGGAAATCACGATCAATATAAAGAGGTAAAGAAAACCACCTCAAAGGGTATTGTTATAAAAGAAGGACATATATTGATAGAGGAGAAAAATTTTTATGTGAGTCATTATTATTCTAAGAAGGTTTATAATACTGATTACTATTTATATGGACATAGTTTTCGTCCTTCCAGCTACAAAAGTCAACAGCACATAGGATTAAATGGACTTGAGAAGATTCATGTTATTGATTTAACAACACAAAAAATCTATCATTTGCCTTATCCCTTTGGCACCAATCAGTTTAGGAAAATGGAACAAAGGAGAATTAGTTTGTAGAGGGGGAAAAATCATGCTGTTTTTGAGGATGGGACCAAGACTTCTTTTTGTTCGAACAGATGCAGTTGAAACTGTAAAAAAGTTTTTTCTAGAAGATTTGATGGGCAAAGAAACAGAATTTCTTATGGGAATGGAGGAGGCAACAGAAGATAGTAGCCTGATTTTTATAACCGATATATATTCTACAAAAACTTCGGTAATGGATGCAAAGGCAACTGTTCTTGTCAATGAACCAGCATCCATATGCCTTGCTGCTATGATCAATAGTCATGTTGCCCATTTGGTGGAGCGAGTGGACATGGGACCCTCTTCCATTGTTATGAGAACTGCCGGAGATACACAGGGAGTAATAGAAGAAATTTTACAACAATATGGTGGAAAAGCGTTATCCATAGAAGAAGCAGTGGATGAGGGGGAGATGGGGGATACAATATTGTTTTTGACCCATAAACAAATTTCTAGAAGGCTTCTAAAAGCAGATATGTTTGAAACGCCTCTCCTTCTACCTCACCCTGCATCCCGAATTTTTAAGAAGCTAAGATGTGAAGGGATTTTGTTTATAACCCAAAGCCTACAGGATAAAAAATGGTATGAACTAAGAATCAATATTTATGATGCCCAAGGAAAGTATCAAGAGCATTATAACCGTTTGAACTATATACTGACACAGCTAGAGGTAGGGATGGTATTAGAGGAGGGGTGGACCAGGGATCATGCTTTAGCGCTGTTTTCGGTACTAGCTTATCAAATAAGGTTGTTTACCCTTTATAAACCAGACGAAATGAAACGAATTTTGTTAGGGCTAGAATATAATGCTGATGGAAATCGCTGGGTGGATTTAGATTTGTATTATAGGAATAAAAAAATTTCTTGGGTAGATATTGATAAGAAAAAGGGAAAGCGTAATAAGATTGAAGAGTGCTTAAAACACAGAGAGAGTATTTTAGAAAAACTATCTGAGGAAGAAAAAGAACGTTTGCTTTCCTTAGAAGGAAAAATCCTTGAAGAAGCATTGGAAGGATAAATTTCTACTGAATAAGTCCTAAAAGAGAAGCATGGAAAGGGAACTTTTTTTCATGCTTTTCGTCTATTTAATTAAGGAAAATTTTACTACTTTAATATTTAAGGAGGGATTTTATGACAAAGAGATTTATTGCTGCTATAATGATGATACTTTTCATCACTACTGTATTTAGTAATGTAGTTTTTGCTGTAGAGACTTCTGTGTATACCAAGACACAAATCGAAGTTTTGGTAAGGGAAAAGCTCAGTATAAATGACAGCATGAAACTGAATCAAGCCAACTTAACTACAAGAGATTTACAACAAAAAAAGATGTGGAACCTAGAGTTTCAAAATGAAAAAGAGGGAATTTTTGTTACTGTTGGTGCTGACACGGGAGAAATTATGAACCTACACCGATGGGGGGATAGTACCTATGGAAAGGCTGTTACGGTGTTGCCTGAGAATGCTAAAAGAAAAGCTATTGATTTTATCCAGTCACTAGAACCAGAAAGGTTCAAAGAAACAGAAGAAGTAGTAGCAGAGGCACCTTCTGCTATAGTTTATAGCATAGGAAGGGATATTTATGGAGGAGAAAACTACCATTTTCTTTTCTTGCGAAAACTAGAAGGAGAGTTTTTTCCTAATAATTATTTTAGGGTACAGATATCAGGGGTTGATGGAAATGTCACCAGCTATGAAATGAAATGGGATGAGGCTTTTTATAATAACGAAAAATCTCTAATAACAAAGGAAGAGGCAAGAAAAATTTTTGAAGGTGAAGATCGTTTTACTTTAAAATATGTAGCACTATATCACAACAATAAGGATGAGAGAAGAAAACCACTTTTAACCCCTGTGTATCTATATGCTCCAAAGAAATCGGATTTAATTCACGCAGTGGATGGAAGACTTTTAGAAGCAGAAGAAATCTATTACCACGACTATTACCTTAGAACTACTACACAAGATATGGGTGCAAAGGAAATGGCAGTTGGCCGTGCTGGAGCTGAAGTCCTTCCAGAGGAGGGGGTCATATCAAAGGAAAAAGCAGAGAAGTTGGTAGGGGAAGCATTGAGTAGAGAATTGGATATGAAGGAACTAAGGGTACAAAGCAGCTATTATTCCCAATATCACTATGGTATCAAGGGAAAGTTTTGGGGAATTTACTGGGTGGATGAGGAAACGGGAAGAAGACTACATGCTACCCTTGATGCAGAGAAGGGAGAGATCATTTCCATCAGCTACAGTAAAGATCCTATCGGTATCTTTCGTGCCAAGGAATTAGAAAAACTTCAGGAAACATCAGTAGACGAGACTAGAATAAAACAAGAAATTAATAAAAAAGTTAAAGACATCTTTCCTCATATTCAAGAGGAGGAGCTGCAATTTGAGATAAAGTCAGTGGAGGGGGAGGGATTAGTAGCGATTACTTCCTCAAGGTATATCCATGCCATTCCTTATGAAGAAAATTATTTAAGGATTACTTATGATGCTACTACTAAGAAAATAATAGGGTTAGACTATAACTGGTATGAGGTGGAGTTGCAGGCTACATCAAATATATTGGATAAAAAAACCATAAGCAATAAGTTTTATGATACGGTAGGTTTTGAAAAATACTTGATTCAATTGAAAGATCAAGCTGCCCGCAAAAAAGATGGCTTAGATATACCTCTTAAACAATTAGCACCGGTCTATAGCTTGAAGGTTTTTCATTTTACCTACATAGATGCGGTAAGTGGCAAGTTTTTAAACTATAATGGAGAAGAATATATAGAAAAAGACCATTCTATAGAGGGTTTTAAAGATGTAAAAAATAGTCCTTATCAAAGTGAAATTCTGCTGATGAATAAAATGGGAATTTTAAAAGAAACTAGTGAGCTTTTCAGACCTAATGATGTATTGCTTCGTAAAGATGCTATTAAGTGGATTGTTGAAGTGAACGACAGAAATAGATACGGTATTGATAAAAAAGCAGTGCATTTTAAGGATGTAGATAAAGAGGATCCCTATTACTCTTATATCCAAACTGCCTTAGAAAAAGAAATTATAGAGAAAACGAATGATTATTTTAGACCTGATGAAACTGCAACTAAAATGGAAGTAACCCAATGGATATTAAATGCACTACAACAAAAGGAGCTGGCACAGTTTGTAGAAATCTTTCAAATTCCTTATACGGATGCAGAGGATATTAGGGTAGAGGATACTGGTTATGTAGCTTTAGCTAAATATTATAATATCTTCAGAGATAAAGGAAGGGTAACCACCTTTAACCCTGAGAAAGTATTGTCCAGAGGAGAGTTTGTCAGCGTCCTATATCATTTATTGAAGGATAAATTGTAATATATAAGTTGTAAAAGTCTTATTTCAACTTACTATTACTATATAGAAAAAATGAAAAAAAGTCGAACAATAAGAGCATTCCTTTATTGTTCGACTTTTTTAGGTGGTTTATCATATAGATGTGTGCTTCTAAAGTTAAATTTTAATATACATAGTCTGGGGTTTTGCCCCAAAACCATGTATATTAAAATTTAAAGGCACACATCTATAGTGGGGTCTATACAAATCTTATTAAAGTTATTTATCTCTCAGCTTTACAGCAGTGCCATAAACCATTATTTCTGCCGCTCCCTGCATAACCGCTGAGGTTGCAAATCTAATATTAACTACAGCATCAGCCCCTAGTTTTTGGGCCTCCTTTGTCATCAAATCAACTGCTGTATCCCTTGCCTCATCCAACATTTGTGTATACTCTTTTAATTCTCCGCCAACGATTTGTCTTAAACCAGACATAATATCTTTTCCGATATGTTTTGCTTTAATCGTACTGCCCTTTACAAGTCCCAATATTTCTATAATTTCCTTACCAGGCACTTCGGGGGTATTACAAATAATCATAGAATCACTCCTTTTCTTATTATATTACCCAAAAGTTATAAAGATAATAAAGTGTTTTTTTCAATATCTTCTTTATCTTAATCATTAGCGTTAACTTAAGCCATAATTTGTCATCCTGAGTGGAGCAAAGCGGAGTCGAAGGATCTTAGTGTTAGTAAAATTCTTGGCTACTCCAAGATCCTTCGCTACATTCAGGATGACAGTTCAAGAGAATTTTGGTAATAATTGTACTAAGTTAACGCCTATGTTATCTTAATAATAATGTTTACGAGGAATAACTAAAGCAGCAATAATATAGCCCAGCACGCCAGATCCTCCCGCCAAAGAGAAGATCACCCATCCTAATCTTACTAGAGTAGGATCAATAGCAAAATACTCAGCAATGCCTCCACAGACCCCTGCTATTTTTTTATCAGTTTCAGATAAATATAATTTTTTTGCCATGACAATCTCCCCTTTGTAATTGCAATATACTTATATCATAACATAAAACAGTTATTCTTACACTAATGTGAAAGTATGTTTCTATACTATTTTATGCTTTAGTATAAAAATTGTTTAATCAAGTTGGAGCTTCCTCTAAAATAGATCTTGTTTATAGTTGATGTCATTTTGATATTTTTATGTAGAAATTTCATATTGTTTAAATATTGACAAAGTTAGGCATATCAAGTAGACTAGTAGGTAAATAATGTAATTCTAAAAACTAAATGTCTCCGAGTCTATAATTCCTTCAAGTATTTTGCTTATGGAGTATAGACCCGTAGGGTATAGCTAGAAATAGTTGTGCCTCCCATTGTGGAAAGGAGCCATGGCAAAATAACTAACTATAACAGCCATACGCCTTTTTAAGGCGTTTTGTTTTTTTTGTTGAAAAAACAAAGCTTTTTCCATAAAGAGGGAGGTGTTTTTGCATTGGCTGGATAGTTTTGAGAGTATGAAAGGGGAGATGTGGTAAGGGAATTATTCATGCAAGATTATCTATCATATACGGGGTGACACATAAAATAAAACAAGAGGGGGATTTAAAATGATTGGGAAACAAAAAATATGTATTTTTTTAATTTTTGCTATGCTACTTACTATTATCACAGGTTGCTCTACTCCTAGTAACTCTACAGAAGAAACTCCTACGGTAAATGAAGAAGTCTTAGAAGAACATATTACGATTAAAGGGATTCATAATCAGGATCTCATAACTACAGTGGAAGAAATAAAAAAACTTAATGCTATCGAAAAAGAGGTTACTTCTGTAAACTCCAGTGGTCAAGAGAATACATTCAAAGTAACCGGTGCATTGTTAGAAGATGTACTGGTAAAAAGCGGGACAAGCCAAAAAGATTTAACAGGTATAAGACTTGTAGCAGGAGATGGCTACTCTATAGAGGTGCCACAGGAGATATTACATACACGAGATATTCTTCTGGTTTATGAAACCAATGATGGACCTTTAGATCCTGAACAAAAACCTATAAGAATTGTCATACCAGAGGAACGAGCAATGTATTGGGTTAGTAACTTAGAGACGATAGAAGTATTAGATACCATTGAACAAGCAGAGGTTGATAAAATTATTTTTCTTGAAACGGCAAAAGAAATCGTAGATATAGAGGATTATACTTATTACGATCATATAGATGAAGCTATAAAAGCAGGAGATCTATTAGAACAGTTGGAAGAGGGGAGTTCCTCTGAAAGCGTATACATAAAAGCAGCAGATGGTTTAGAAAAAAATGAAACATTGCCAATCTTTAAGGGAGCTTATATTAAAGTAACAGGTACTGATGCACCAGCTTTCTTAGCACCAGATATGCCAAAGGGAATGCATGTAAAGGAGATCTTGTATTTTGCCCATGCTTCAACAGCTTGGGTTTCCTATGATAAGTCAAAAGAAGTGATAGAGATGATAAATTCTAATGGTCAAGAGGGCATAAATATAGAAGAAATTTTAAAAGAAACTGGGCTAAATAAAGAGGGCATATATGTATTAACAGCTGTAGATGGTTATACAGTGGAAGTGGACAAAGGTGATTTTAAAAACAGCATATTGTATCAAGGGGAAAAAGGGGAATTGACTACCTATTTTGAAGGATTACCTAAAAATACAAGCATAAAAGGTCTACTCTCTATAGAGGCAAAAAAATAATTGCGACTGATAAGGGAGGTGAAATTTATGCTGGTATCAAGAAAAAGATTGCTAAAAAGGTTTTCTATATTTGATTTAGTAGTTATGGCTATGATGGCGTCCTTAGGGATTGCCATCAAGCCAGTGATTGTTCCCCTAGCGCATATTATCACAGGACCCCTTTATATACCTGGAGGCGTCATTGCTGGAGGCTTCTATATGTTGTGGCTGGTATTAGGGGTAGGGCTTGTGGGGAAAAGAGGAACAGCTACCCTTATTGCACTGGTACAGGCCATCATGGTAATAGCAATAGGCGTGTTTGGAACCCACGGCATTGTGAGTTTTATTACCTATTTACTACCGGGTCTAGCTGTAGATTTTTTATTTTTTATACTTGGACATAAAGGTTGTTGTGCAGTATGTTGTTTTCTAGGAGGAATTGCGGCTAATATCAGCGGTACTTTTTTGGTGAATGTAGTATTTTTTCAACTGCCACTGATTCCTTTAATACTAAGCTTAAGTGCCGCTGCTTTATCGGGAGGATTAGGCGGGCTGGTGGCCTACGCTATAATAAAACAGTTTCAAAACTTTCATCTGTTGAATCAAGAAATATAAAAGGAGGAGCGACATGAGGAGCAATTTAATGAAGTATAGCAGGGTGCTATTGATGTTACTTCTTATCAATAGTCTATTGATGGGATGTAGCACAACAACGGTAGAGCACCAGGGATATATACCTTCTTTTAAGGTAATAGGAGATGTAGAAGAAGTTTTGATGATAAGAAGTAAGGAAGGTTTTTCCTTAAAAGAGATAGAAATTGATGGAGAGACAAGGCAAGTTTTGACACTCAAAGAACTGTTACACAAAGCAAAGCCCATGACAGAAAATATAGAAATTTTATTGGTAGGGCAGGATGGTTTGATGGCTAAAATTGACGGAGGAAGAGTTGAAACTTGTTATATCAACCTATCTGAAGAAAACGCATGGGAATTCATTAATCCTAATCATCCTATCAGCAGTAACATAAAAAAAGTAAAGGAAGTAGTGGTGATATCAAAAGACGAAGATTGGGATTATGGTTTCAACGTGATTACAGGTGAAGAAAACATCATGAATATTACTGCAGGCCAAATGTATACCATGCCCAAAACCCTTTATGCCAACTTTCATGGAACTTCTTCTCTTGATAAAGAAGGACATGTTTATGAAACCACTATTTATACTGAAGAAAAGGTCATAAGACTTAGAGACTTAGTAGATATCTCAGAGGGTCAAAGATTATTGGCTGTAGGGGATGTAGGACAATACAAATTTATAAATGCAGATGGTTATCTTAAAATGGTAGACAACAGAATTGATTTATATGAAAAGGATGGTAAAAGCAAAATAACCGATGCTAGAGGAATCATGATAGATCCTCCTCAAGTCAGCATCATGGATACTTATTATGATGCTAGCCACTTTTTAACAAAGGATGAAAAAGTACTTATTTTATTTTTAGATGGCTTTGGTTATCACCAATATGTGTATGCCATGGAGAAGGGTTATGCTCCTTTTCTAAAGGAACTAGAACTAGCTCAAAAGGCGACAACAGTCTATCAGTCGGTAACCAACGCTGGATTTGCCGCCATGATAACAGGAAGACCTCCTTATGAAAGTGGTGTTTACTCAAGAAGCCAAAGGGATTTAAAAGTTCCCAGCATATTTGCTGTAGCGAAGGACTTAGATAAAAAAAGTGTGCTGATTGAAGGTGATATAAAAATTCTTAACACTGAAATTGAACCTTTGCTAAATAGAGATGAGAATAATAATGGTATTACCTGTGACGAAGTTTATGCAACTGCATTAAGTCATATGGATAATGAATATGATTTTATGTTTATTCACTTTCATGGTATTGACGATATGGGACATAGCTATGGTGATATGCATGAAGTAACACTAGAAATGATAAAAGAGACAGATGCTTATGTAAGAGAACTAGTAGAACGCTGGAGTGGAAAAGTAGTTATTACCTCGGATCATGGTATGCATACTACCCCTGAGGCAGAACGGGGAGGAAATCATGGTTCTTTTCGGCATGAGGATATGATCGTACCTTATATTGTTACAGAAGGGAGAGGGAGAAGTTGAAGAAAATCATTCCTATTGTTATCGCAGTGTTAATAATCGTTGTAGGCATTAGCGCTTATCTAAATAGAGGGTATGTAAAAGATAAACAAACTATGGTGGAAAATGCCTCCATATCACTGAAGGAGAAGGGGGAAGAAGTAAGTATAGTAGACTTAGCATGGATAGAAGATTTGCAGCCTATAGAGTTTGAAGCAAATTTGAAAAGCAGCGGCAAAGATCCTGTGGAGCATATCTACAAAGGGGTGCCTTTAAGTAAAGTGTTGATGTCAAAAAACTTGTCTATAGAGGATAAAGAACAGGTGATTGTTCGCTCTATAGACGGTTATACAGTGGCATTGGGGATAGAAGAGGTAATGCAGGAAGACAACGTTTATATTGCCTACGAAAGAGATGGAGAAGCCTTGGGGAAAAAGGAGGAAGGAGGCAGCGGACCCTACCAAATCATCATACGAAAAGATCCCTTCAGCCAGCGTTGGACGAAATTTGTAGTAGAGGTGGAACTACAATGATTTATCCTATAGAGGTAAAAAATCTCTATTATCAATATGCGGGCAAAGAAGAAAGTATCTTGAGAGGTATAAATTTACAGATTAGAAAAGGTGAAGTGGTAGGAATTGTAGGACTAAGTGGTAATGGAAAAAGTACCCTTTGCTATTGCATGTGTGGTATTATCCCTCATATTTACAAAGGCAAACTTAAAGGAGAGGCATTATTATTTGGCGAGCCTGTAAAGAATATGGATTTAGCTGCTGTAGCTACGAAGGTGGGGGTTGTTTTTCAAGACCCTGATACACAGCTTTTTTCCCCTACTATCGAAGATGAAATCGCCTTTGGTCCAGAAAATTTGTGCTTAAGTAGAGAGGAAATCAGCGAGAGGGTTTCAGAAGCTATAGATTTAGTAGGCATGGGAAAATATAGATACAGCAATCCCTATCATTTATCAGGAGGGCAAAAACAACTGATTGCTCTAGCCAGCATATTGAGTCTAAAACCAGAAATTCTGATCTTTGATGAGGCAATGGCTCAAATTGATACAGAAGGAAGAAAACTCATTAAAGAAAAGATCGTAGCACTAAAAAACACAGGCAAAACCATTCTTATGGTAGAACATGATTTTTCTAACTTAGATATAGCTGATAGAATTATGGTACTAAAAGACGGGAAGCTGGAAGTGTTTCAAGGTAAACTGTAGGGGAAGGAGGGATAGCATTGGGTTATTTAACTTTAAAAAATGTAGATTTTGCCTATGGAAAAAGTGATTTCATTATAAAAAACACTTCTCTACAATTATTTCAAGAGGATTTTACCGCTGTTGTAGGGCCAAATGGCAGCGGTAAGACCACCTTGGGAAAATTAATGGCAGGGCTTTTAAAACCTCAAAACGGTACAGTGATGATTGATGGTACAGACAGCAATAGCATGTCTTTAGGAGCTATTGGCAAGAGAGTAGGTTATCTATTTCAGAATCCTGAAAAACAGATTTTTGCTCCAACGGTGTATGAGGAATTAACTTTTCCTTTAGAGATAAAGGGCACGGAAAAAAAGGTCGTAGAAAGAAAGGCAAAGGAAGCAATGGAGGTTTTTCAAATAAGTCATTTGTCAAAAGCTTTTCCCTTTACTTTGAGTCAAGGAGAAAAGCAAAGATTGGCTTTAGCTGCTATCTTTATTCACGAACCTAAGTTTTTAATCTTAGACGAACCTACTACTGGATTAGATAAGGAGCGGAAGGTAGTCCTTTCAGGGATTCTGAAAAATTTTCAGCATGAAGGTGTGGGTATGGTGGTAATAAGTCACGATGAAGCCTTTGTAGAAGAGCATGCTACCCGTGTTATAAAAATGATGGGAGGTAAAATCATTGAGGATACCAGAAAAAGCTTTAGATCCTAGAGTCAAGGTTATAATGGTGCTTAGTCTTTCTTCCTTAGCGGTATTGATAAAAAATATCTATATATTAGCAGGTATTCTATTGATTTCTATTCTACTGTCTGTTATCTTCAATAGCCCTATTCTATCAGTACTTAAAAAGCTGAAAAGAATTTTATGGATTTTTATTTTTCTTGTATTTATACAAAGTCTTTTTCATCCTCACGGCTCTAGCCTTATTCATATAGGCAGTATTACACTTATTACTAGAGAAGGAATGATCAAGGGGATTCAGTTAATATTAAGAATGTTAATTATTATTTCCTCCGCCACCATTATGGCTACCAATAATTCAAGAGAAGTGGTTCAAGGTCTGGTACAGTGGAAGGTTCCTTATGAAATTGCCTTTATGGTATCCATAGCTATTAGATTTCTACCTACCTTTACAGAGGAAATAAAGGATGTGGTAACAGCTATTCAGCTAAGAGGTATAGAACTGGAAAAAATCCCATGGAGAAAACGAATCAAAATATATTCGTATGTTTTAATGCCAATTGTAGCTAACTCCTTGATCAAGGCCAGAAAACTGTCGACAGCCATGGAAATGAAAGGTTTTGGGATCTATAATAAGAGAACTAGTTATCATTTATTAAAAATGCGGTGGATAGACTATGCAGTTATCTTGCTTACCATAACAACTTTTACAGTAATTTTGCGATTAAACTATTTGTAGGGGGAGATAAAGATGAAGGTTTTTTCTGTGAGAGGGATTACTCAGTCTGGGAAGACAACAACCATTGAAAATATAATCAAAGAACTAAAAAAAAGAAGATATTCTGTTGGCAGCGTCAAGGACATTCATTTCGAGGAGTTTGCTATAGACCAAGAAGGTACTAACACCTATCGCCATCGCAGGGCAGGCTCAGAACTTGTGACTGCTAGGGGACATTATGAAACCGACATATTATTTCCTGAGAAATTAAATGTCGAAGAAATACTACGGTTTTATAATCAAGACTTTGTGGTGCTAGAGGGGGTAGAAGACACCAATGCACCGAAGATTATTACAGCCCATGATGTGAAAGAAGTCGAAGAAAGAATAGATGGTACGGTATTTGCCATATCCGGTAGAATAGCCAATACACTACAGGAATATAAAGGTGTTCCTGTCATCAATGCAATGTCAGATGTAGAAAAGCTGGTGGATTTGATCGAAGAGAAGGTCTATGAAAAACTTCCTGAATTTTCAGGGGAATGTTGCTGTGCTTGTGGTTATAGCTGTAGGGAATTAGGTATTAAGATTTTAAAAGGAGAGGCGAAAAGAGAAGATTGTATTCTTGGTGAGGAAAATATTAAGCTATCTATCAATCAACAAGAAATTTCAATGGTTCCCTTTGTACAAAAAATTCTTTATAACGCTGTTATGGGGGTTGTAGCAGAGTTGGAAGGTTACCATAAAGGTTCAAATATACAGATAAAGGTTGGAGAAAGATGACACTATGTAAAAATAAATTTCAAAATATTACAGAAATAGAAAATGCTAAGATTGTAGAAAGGTTCTATAGTAAAAAAAATGAAGTTTACAAATTGCCCTACTTCCAAGAAGAGCTACATCAGTCAAAGTATGTGGTAGTAAAAAAATACCTTTTATCAAAGGAAAAAATGAAAAAAGAAATTGATCTTCTTCTTCTGTTGAAGCAAGAAGGTCTTTCTGTACCAGAAATTTATCAGCAAAAAAGCAATTATATTATCATGGAATATATTCAGGGAAAAACCCTGCTAGAAACCATAGAGGAAAGGGAAAGAAACAGTGCTTTGGAAAAGGGCAAAGTTTATGAATCCAACCGTGCTCTTATAGAGAGTTTAATAGAATGGATGGAAAAGTTTTATGCTATTGCTAAGTTTATCAATAAATCTGAGACTATTTTAGGAGATGTCAACTTAAGGAATTTTATCGTAGGAGAAGATGAAAAAGTATATGGGATTGACTTTGAAGATTGTAGAGAGGGAGAGATTCAAGAAGATATCACAAGACTTTGTGCTTATGTGCTAACCTATAGCCCTTCCTTCACCCCTTGGAAGATACAGTTTTCAGCAGAATTGTTATACCTATTCATAAAAAGGTTTGCTATGGATGAAGAAATGCTTATAAAAAAAGTGGAAGGAGAAATCAATGCTATAAACATCAAAAGGGGGAAGTTATAAAATGATTTCTCCCTCCACGAATTGTCGTATCAAATGATTTTTAGAAAAAAGAATAACATCTTCTGTTTTGCCGTATTCTAAGATTTTGCCTTTATGCATAAAAGCCACGTCATCACATAACCTTTTGGCCTGTTGTAGGTTGTGGGTAACAATAATGATAGTAGCTTTTGTTTTGTTATAAAAATTTTTTACGGTTTTTTCCAACACTAAAGTGGAAGCAGGGTCTATACTGGCGGTTGGTTCATCCAAAATCAATAGAGAAGGCTGAAAGATGATGGCGCGGGCTAGTGCCACTTTTTGTGCTTCTCCTCCAGAAAGGGTCCAAGCATTTTGATTTCTTATATGTTGTATATCCATTTCTTCTATTAAATCATCTACCTGCTGTTGAATCTTGTTTTTATTTACTTTTCTAATTTTTAAAGGATAAGCAATGTTATTGAAAACAGAAGTCCTCAATAAATAAGGTTTTTGAAATACCATCGTCATCTTTTGATGAATCCTAGTATTCAAAGGAACTCCATCGTATTTAACTACACCAGTGGTTGGCGTATCAAGTCCAGCTAAAATCTTTACCAAAGTACTCTTACCAGCTCCATTGGGCCCGATAATCCCCAAAAAAGCTCCACTTTCTATATGAAGAGCATCTATGTCTAAAACCTTTCTTTCTTTATAGGACTTTGTCAAATCTTTGCTTGTAAGATCCATTTTTATTCTCCCTGTTGAAAATGATATAATGTAGAGTTGATAATAAAAGATAAAAATAACAGCACTAAACCAATGGCAATGGCTGTAGCATAATCCCCTTGGTTTCTTAACATGGCTATAGTAGTAGTCATCACTCTAGTATGTCCCTTAATATTTCCACCTACAACCATAACTGCACCTACTTCTGAAATTGCTCTACCGTAACCTGAAACGATACCAGTAAAAATGATAATTCTTAACTCTTTAATTAAAAGAATTAAAGTGCTCCTCCTATTAGCTCCTAAGGTTTTAGCTAACTTTTTTATTTCTTCTCCTTTTTCTTTTGTACCGTTATATACAATTCCAGCGACGATAGGAGCAATCAAGAAGATTTGGGCCACGATCATAGCGGTGGGGGTAAAAACAATACCCAAATACCCAAAAGGTCCTCGTCTTGATATAAATAAAAAAACCACCAAACCAACGATGACAGGAGGCAAGCTCATCATCGTATAAATAAAGCGAACTACTAACCTCTTAAGAGGGAAGTCCTTTGCTCCAATTATGATCCCGATGGGGACGGCTATGATGGTAGAAAGGAAGGTAGAGACGAGAGAAACATAGATAGATAATAGAATGATGTCATATATTTCTTTATCGAATGAAAGCAATAATTCTACAGCTGTTCTAAAACCTTCGACGATTTCCCTCATCTTGTTGTCCTCCCTTTGTGTTTAATTTATAAATAAATTACTTAGCATTTGGTATAAACAGTGGTTCGCCATATTCAGCTTTACCAAACTCTCCAATAAGCTGTTGTCCTTTTTCAGATAGCATCCAATCTATAAATACCTCAGCAGCTTCAAAGTTAATTTTATCATTTTTATCAGGATTTACAGCGATAATGCCATATTGGTTAAATAGTTTTGTATCTCCTTCAGTTACAACCTGTAATTCCAAGTTATTTTTCATAGATAAATAAGTTGCTCTGTCAGTAAGGGTGTAACCCACCATTTCATCTGTCATTTGAATAACAGCTCCCATACCTTGTCCAGCTTCTACGTACCAATTACCAGAAGGTTCAAGACCTAATTCCTTCCAAAGTTCTAGTTCCATTTTATGGGTACCAGAATCATCGCCTCTAGAAACAAAAGGAGCTTGGTTATCATAGACTAGTTGAAAAGCTTTTAATATATCGTTAGAAGCACTAGCTAAAACCCCAGCCGGATCACTGTCAGGACCAAGTAATACAAAATCATTGTACATTACTTCAAATCTTTCCACACCATGACCTTCTGCAACAAACTCCTCCTCAGAAGCCTTAGCATGTACCAATAATACATCTGCTTCGCCATCTTTACCCATTTGAAGGGCTTGACCAGTTCCTACTGCTACCACCTTTACTTCTATACCTGTTTCTTTTTCGAATACTGGTAAAATAGCATCTAATAGACCACTATTCTCTGTACTAGTGGTTGTAGATAAAAGAAGATTAGTGTTTGCCACCTGTGGTGCAGCATCTTGTGGTGTTTCCTCAGCAGGTGGAGCCTCCTGTGGTGAGCCTGCACACCCAACAAATATCATCATTAATACTAACACAAAACTTACAATTAAAAAAGACTTACTTTTCTTTAAACTCATTAATTCTCCCCCATTTCTGATTGTTGTGTTCATTTAAATTTTGATGAAACCAGTAGATGAATAAATGATCTCCCCCCTTTTTTTATGTAGAAATTAAAATAACTCCTTCTTTAAAAAGAAGGAGTTATGATTTCAAATGATGATTATCATAAAAATGTCTTATAAAAGACATAAGTGCTGAAAAAAACAACAAACTACTGTTTTCAACATGACTCCTTTCCACAATGGGAGGTAAAACTGTTTCCAGTAGTACCCTAACGGTCTACTTACCTTGAAGCAAAGAACTTTTTAGGAAAAATAGACTCGGAGATATTTAATTTTATAGTATATAGTTTAGTAGATTTTGTTCAGCTTGTCAATGAATTAACATATTTTTTTGAAAAATTTATAAAATCTTGTCGACTAACAAACATTTCGAAAATAAATGATATATTTACATTGAATAAAAGTGAAAATAGCAGGATAATATAGAAAATTTTTAAAATTCTATTTACATCAATGCGATAAATATGTTAAAGTGGAACTGGTAAAAGTTACATATTTTAAAAGCTCCAAACCTGTAAGACCTGAGGCTACTAGCTATGGATTGCAGGCGTTAGGGTTATGTTGGAAACGACATGATCTCCCATTGTGGAAAGGAGAGTTGCTATTGACTTTGAATGGCGATTACTTGTCGAACTCTACTTTAAATGGGGTTCGGCATTTTTTATTTTTTGTCGTCCCTATTATAAATGTTAGAGAAGTCAATAGAGGAATACATAGAAAAAGGGGAGAGAATGAAATGAAAGTTTTCAAAAAGCTTTTAAGCTTGGCTTTGGTGTGTGCAATGACTTTGTTGCTATTTGTGGGATGTGCTGATAGGACGCAAACCTCATCGGATGAACCCGCCTCAGTAGTTGATGAAACTCAGTCCATGGAGGAAACAACGATTCGTTTAGTTGATCATTTAGGCAGAACTGTAGAGCTGCCAACGCCTGCCCAACGGGTGATTGGTACTCACAATCCCAGTATGAACATGGTTGTTGTTTTGGATGGAAATGGTTCACGATTTGCAGGTTTTGGGAATAAGGATATGGCTTATGGTCTATATGACCTGGTTGCCCCTGAAATTAACGAAGTAACACAAATAGGTAAAGGTAAGAATATCAATATGGAAACGGTGATGACCGTTAACCCAGACCTTATAGTAATGCCAGTTCGTTTTAAGGATATGATTGATCAGCTTGCTGAAATTGGCGTTCCATCTATTGCTCTAGATGTTGAAAAATTTGATTCTATAAAAGACGGATTAATCCTAGTAGGGAAGGCAATTGGTCAAGATGAACGTGCAGAGGAACTGGTAACATTTTTTGATAAAAAGATTAGTGAAATCAGTGCGGTAGCAGAAAAGGTCACCGAGAAGCCAACAGTATTGATGCTATCAGGAAGCTCTAAAACATCAGTGAGCACAGATAAAATGCTGCAAAACCTTATGGTTGACACTGCTGGAGGTGTCAATGTAACCGCTGGTTTTCAGGCAGAGGAGCTATGGACGGAAGTGAATATTGAGCAGATTATTGCTTGGAACCCTGAGGTGGTCTACATCCCTGTTTATGCCGATTATACGGTGGAAGATATCTTAAAAGATCCCCAATGGGCAAGTATCTCTGCTATACAAAACAAAAAGGTCTTTCAATTTCCATCTAAATTAGAGCCATGGGATTATCCTGTTGCAGCCTCATTATTGGGTCTATGTTGGACATGCTATAACCTACACCCTGAACACTATTCCTTCGAGGAACTAATGGAAGATGCAAATGAATTTTATCAAATTGTATATGGACAGACCTTTACTGCTGAACAGCTTGGAATTTCAAAATAATGGAAAACGTACGAAATAAGCAGTATCCTATACTTCTAACAGGACTGATGTGGGCATTGGTAGGACTCTGCTTGATGGCATTGAGCCTAGGACGGTACAGTATGAATCCTGCAGATGTTATGCGAGTAGTGATAGAAAAAGCAACAAATTCGTCTCCTGCTGATGCAGCAATGCATGATGTATTGTTTGTTATCCGTATTCCGCGTGTAATAGCAGCCATATTGGTGGGTGGGTCGCTTTCCCTTTCGGGAGCAGTTTATCAAGGGGTTTTTAAAAATCCTTTGGTTTCCCCTGATCTACTAGGAGTGTCATCAGGAGCCTGCGTTGGAGCAGCAATGGCTATTTTGCTATTAGATGGTGGCATGGTCATGATACAGTTCTCCGCCTTTGCGGTAGGCATGCTTGCTGTTGGTATGAGCATTGGGATCACTCGTTTGTTGCGTAATGACAGCAACATGGCACTGGTACTGGCAGGGATCATTACTGGTGGTTTTATGTCTTCCCTTTTGGGGATATTGAAATATATTGCTGATCCGCAAACACAGTTGGCAGAGATTGTTTTTTGGCAAATGGGTAGTGTTGCATCGGTAAATCAAGGACAAATCGTGGCGGTCTCCCCATTGTTTTTTATCTGTGGAGGGTTGCTGCTTGCCCTGAGTTGGAGAATTAACATTCTTTCTTTTGGGGAGGAGGAAGCTAAAACCTTGGGGATGAATGTAGGGCTATATCGGGGACTGACGATTGTTTGTGCAAGTTTACTTACAGCCAATGCAGTCAGCATTAGTGGTACCATTGGTTGGATTGGCTTGGTGATTCCTCATTTGGGGCGGTTATTGGCTGGTGCTGATAATACAAAGCTGCTGCCCATCACCATACTGCTAGGGGGCTTATTTATGCTATTTATCGATACACTCTCTCGGGCAGCAACATCAGTGGAAATTCCTCTGAGCATCCTTACAGGGTTGATTGGAGCACCATTTTATGCATGGCTACTATGGAAACAAAGGACGGGTGCAGGATGAATATTGCGGTACGGGACTTAGGATTTTCCTATCCTAAGGGGAAAGAGGTGTTTAGAGAACTGAATTTTGATATTACACAGGGGCGTATTCTCTCTATTTTAGGACCAAATGGAGCAGGTAAATCTACGTTGCTTGGCTGTATAGCAGGACTTTATACACCTAAAACAGGTGATATATTACTGGAGGGGAAAAGTTATCGAAGAATGTCTCAACGAGAAATTGCTTGTGCAATTGGATTTGTACCACAAAATATTATCCCCTCCTTCAACTACAGTGTGCTGGACTATATTGTCACTGGCTGTGCACCACGTATGGGAGTGTTTCAGAAGCCAAAGGCAGCGGAATACGAGAGGGCATGGAAAGCAATCCAAGCAATGGGGTTGGAACATATCGCAGAGCAATCTTTCATGAAAATCAGTGGTGGGGAACGTCAGCAGGTGGCAATTGCCCGGGTGATGGTGCAGAAACCCTCTATTATCCTGTTGGATGAACCTACCTCCCATCTAGATTTTGGCAATCAGATGAAGGTACTGGAGATGATGCAGCGGCTGAGGGATGAGGGGTATGGTGTAGTGATGACCACCCATAATCCTGATCATGTTCTTTTACTTGATGATCAGGTAACGGTATTAGATCGAAATGGAAAGCTCACTTTTGGAATGAGTCAGGAAATCCTGGATGAAGAATTTTTATTTAATCTGTATGGTAGAAAGTTGCGTTTGTTTGAAATTGATGAACTGGGACGGAGGGTATGTGTTCCACAGGGCATCAGCTAGAAGGGAGGAGTTTTTATGTTGATAGCATCAGTTTTAAGAACAGCAGAACCCTATTTACAAGGTAGAAAAGTGAAGGATTTGGTGGTAGGTGTCTCTTTGATAGCTGTAGAATTGGACAACGGCGACATAGGCATATCTTATGTTCTTAGAGATGAATTGCAGGCAGGTTGTTCTATCTTTCCCTTTGGACAGCAGGTGATTGGAGAAAAGGCTGCTGACATTGCCCAATGGGTGGTGACAGGTGGCGACAGTCTACAAAAAGCTATTGGAATGGCGGTACTGGTGGCAGCATCAAGACAGCAGAAGCTGGAGGATGCTGAAACACTGGATAGACCCTTTGGTATTACTGTAAAGGATACAGATACGGTTGGTATGATTGGTTTTATACCACCTGTGGCTAAGATGATAGGTGCTCGGGCAAAGAAACTGTATGTTTTTGATAAAGGCATATCTCAGTGTGGTGGAAAAAAAGGCAGTGTCCTACCGATGGAGGAACAGTCTCGCTTACTTCCCACCTGCGATATTGTAGCCCTCAGTGGAACAACTATGATTAACGGTTCTATTGATGGAATCTTAGAGATGTGTGAAGATGCACGAGAAATTATTATGATTGGTGCATCGACGCCAATGTTTCCCCCAGCCTTTACAAATAGCAAAATTACGATACTTGCAGGCTCATGGTGGGATAACCAACACAAAGATAATATTTTCAAAAAGATTTCCTTAGCTTCTGGCATTTCTGAACTTAGTTCATATGCTATCAAAAAATCTGTAAGGGTATTTTCATAAGGTAAAACTTTTAACTTAATAGCATTGTCAACAACACTATGGAAATGTCAGCTTTAAAAGAACTGTTTATGTTAAAGACAGCTTTTATAGGAAAGCTGTCTCTAAATGTTTTTAAGATAGAAGTAACCATAAGATGGGGGAGGAAGGACATGAAAATATTATTATGTATCGACGACACAGATGACTTAGAAAAAGCAATTAGTACAGGTGCTTTAGCAGAAGGTATCGCAGCAATGATTGAAAAAAATAATTGGGGAGATGCAAAAAAATCACACGACATCAACTTCTGATTCATGAAGACATACCCTATACTTCTCATAACAGCTCTATGTGTTTTGAGGCAGAAATAAATGAAGCGTATTATCAGATGATCATTGATAATGCCTCTGCTTATTTAAAACAGGAACATGCTGAAGGCTCTGATCCAGGTTTATGTGTGGTAGATATAGAAAAGTTAGAGAATCCAGTAAGCTTGATGGATTTTGGTAAAAGGGCTAAAAAAGAGGTGTTAACAAAACAACAAGCTTATACATTGGCCGAAACTTTGCAAGTCCATCTTTCTGAGCATGGGGGAACAGGGCAAGGGGTTATCGGCGCCCTAGCAGGTACTGGACTAAGGTTGTCAGGAAATGACGGAGAATTTAAAGGTCGTTTGAACATTCCTCCTTCTGACAAAGCCTATACAGTAGCCGATCTTTATAAGCAGGGATCAATTGATCTGGTGATGGATACCAATAAAAATATCCTTTCGGAAGAAGAAAAAGTTGTTTTTGAAGCCAAGACAAAAACTATATTACTAGATGGAAAAGCTGTACTTCTTGTTGCAGGATGCAAAAGTCCTGATAAAGGACAGATATATATGGCCTGCAATAAGCAGCAAATTAGAAAGTTTGGAGATGAGATGAATGTTTCTTAGAAATGAAAAAGGCCAAAAAGAGTTTTCGGGAGGACAGCAGGATTTTGACTTAGCAGCTAAAGCAGCGAACCAGTGCAAAAATTTTAAAGAAGATGTGGAAGAAGAGCTGATAGTAGAGGATGAAAAATCCTGCTATAATTGTCGTCTTCGACGCTGGACATCAAAAACCTTTGTTTGCTGCAGTTCGGCAGTTTAGAAAAAAACGACTGTTATGTTTAGAAGCATGAGACGCTAATATACGAAAGATAGGAGCAAAAACTTTGAACACAAAAATAGAAACACATCAAAAACAAAATATCAAAAACCAATATGGTTGGATGGAATGGGCAGGGGCTTTTGGTGATTTGGGGATATTATTGCCTTTTATCGTTGGTTTTATCGGAGTCACTAAGCTAGATCCCTTTGGTATTCTGTTTTCCTTTGGACTTTCGATGGTTTTGGTTGGACTGGTATTTCGTACCCCTATGCCGGTTCAGCCTATGAAGCTAATAGGAGGTATTGCCATTACTCAGGCAGCCGTTGTGAGTCCTGGTATGATTTGGGGAGCTGGTTTTTTTACGGGACTTCTTTGGTTGGTCTTATCCGTTACTAACTCTATTAGTCATGTAGCAAAACTAGCTACCAAACCAATTATATGTGGTATTGCCCTTGGCTTGGGACTATCCTTTATGGGAAATGGCATAAAAATGATGACAAACAGTTGGATGATTGCTATTATTGCTTTGCTGATCACCTTTTTTCTGCTTAAGAGTAAGCGTTTCCCAGCGATGTTTGCACTTTTGTTATTTGGATGTGTGGTAGCCTTTATAGAAACACCAGATCTTATTCAGCAGCTAAGCAATATTCGGTTTAAACTACAGGTACCTTCTATCAACTTTGTTCCCTTTACTTTAAAAGAGCTATTTTCTGGAGCTTTGCTTATGGCAATCCCTCAAGCGCCTATTACTCTAGGAAATGCAGTTGTGGCTGTATCGGCAGAAAATAATCGTCTTTTCCCCGACCGTCCTACTACCGAAAAAAAGGTTGCTTACAGTGTTGGACTTGTCAATCTAATTGCTCCATTCTTTGGCGGGGCCCCCATGTGTCATGGGGTTGGAGGCATGGCAGGACATGTTCGTTTTGGTGCTAAAACCGGAGGAGCAGTAGTCATTATGGGAAGTATCTTATTAACTTTAGCAATGTTTTTCAGTGGTTCTATTGACATTATCCTTCAAGTGTTTCCTGAGGCGGTTCTGGGGGTAATCCTATTCTTTGCAGGTTTAGAAGTGGCGGCAGGAGCAGGCAAGGTAGGCAGTGAAAGATCTGACTTTTATATTATGTTAATTACAGCAGGCTTTGGTATGTGGAATATGGGGGCTGGTTTTTTAGCTGGGGTTATTATGCAATTTTTTCTAGCAAAAGGCTGGGCAAGGGTATGAGAGAAGTAAAGTACAATAAATAAATTTCAAATAGAGAAACCTAAAAAAAGGCTTCTCTATTTTTATAGAAGCAATAAATATAGTAAAAAATGATACTTATACCATTGAGTATAAATATTTGATTACAAGATTTGGTAAATTAGTTATTATCGTAGTTTTCTTTAAAAGCTTCAAACTTTTCCTTCACCAAAGGATCGCTATTAAAAAAACTATTTAATAAGTGTATATATTTAAGCACATCAATATTAACCCCATGCTCTATCACTTCTGTATTGGTTAAGATACGGTCTTCTACTCCCAGCAGCTTTAAAAATTCCAGTATGATATTATGGCGCTGCAAAAGAAAATTTCCGACTTCTTTCCCTTGATCCGTTAAATGAATCACGCCATACTTTTTATAATGTAATAACCCTAGTTTGGCTAATTTTTGAACCATTTTTGTAGCGGAGGAAGTTTGCACATTTAGTTGTTCAGCTAAAATATTCATTCGTATATACCCGTCCTTCATGGCATTGCGGTAAATCATCTCCATATAGTCTTCCATACTGTGGGTCAATTGTTCTTTATCTCTCTTTAACAGCTCATATCCTCTGACGGTACGATACTTTTCTCTATTATTCATATCAAATCACACCTTTATAAGTATTTATATGTTTTTTACATTATATTCGTAACACTTTTTTTTTATTTTCATATATTGGGGGTAGGAATGTTTTTTTCCTGCAACTAACTTTATTCTCATGGGAGGTTTATATATGAAAGAAAAATTAATTCCATTAAATCTATTGCCAATAGGTGGATTTGCAAGAGTGAAGGAACTTGTATCAGAGGGAAGTGCTAGAAGGCGGATGCTGGATCTAGGCTTGATTACAGACACGAAGGTGGAATCCTTAAGAAAAAGTCCTTCTGGAGACCCTATCGCCTATGAAATAAGAGGTACTGTTATTGCTCTTCGGTCAGAAGAAGCCTCAAAGATTCTGGTAGAGGCAATTGAAAAATAAATAGGAGGGATCTATTGTGGGACTTACGCACCAATCAACGGGAAAAGGCGCATTAGATGAAATGTTTAATGTACAACTTAACTCTCCCGATGAAATAGTGATTGCTCTGGCGGGTAATCCTAATACGGGAAAAAGTACAGTATTTAACAGTTTAACAGGGCTGAACCAACACACCGGAAACTGGCCAGGAAAAACCGTCACCAATGCACAGGGAAGGTATGCTCATAAGGATAAAAAATTTGTATTAGTGGATTTGCCAGGAACCTATTCTTTGTTGGCAAATTCTGTGGAAGAAGAGGTAGCAAGGGACTTTATATGTTTTGGTAAGCCTCAAGCAACTGTTGTAGTAACAGATGCTACATCCTTAGAGAGAAACTTAATTTTGGTGTTACAAATTTTAGAAATAACAGATAAAGTAGTGCTGTGTGTCAACCTTATGGATGAAGCCAAAAGAAAGGGAATAGAAGTTGATTTACAGGGGCTATCTGAAAGTTTAGGTGTTTCAGTGGTAGGAACCAGTGCTAGAGATGGTGTAGGTCTAGAGGAATTAAAGGATACAGTTTATAAGGTGGCTTTAGGAGAAATTAGCTTAAAGCCTAAGAAGATACACTATGGAAAAGAGATAGAAGAAGTACTGCAAACAATTGAAGGCAAGATGGAAAAAGTAGTAGAGGATCAAATCAACAGTCGATGGGTAGCTCTCCAACTCCTTAATGGAGATACTAAAATTCTACAATCTATAAACACTTATTTAAAGGAACAAGAATTGAACTCAGAAGGTTTAGAAGGTTGTATAAAAGAGGGGGAGGAGTTTCTTAAAAAAGAAAATATAAAACAAGAAGAAAATCAGGATAAAATTGTTGCTGCTATTGTAAAAGAAGCTGAAAAAATCCACAAGAAGACTGTCCTTATCAAAAATGAAAAGTATAATGAAATGGATAGAAAAATTGATAATATATTAACATCTAGAGTATTTGGAATCCCTATTATGATAGCATTACTGGGGATAGTTTTTTGGATCACCTTAGAGGGAGCAGAGTATCCAGCAGAAGCCTTAGCTACTTTCTTTTCTGCCATGGAGCAACCTATATCAAACTTTGTTTTAGGATTAGGAGTACCAGATTGGCTGCACGGCATGTTGGTATTTGGGGTATATCGAACCTTATCATGGGTTGTAGCAGTAATGCTGCCTCCAATGGCGATATTTTTCCCTTTGTTTACTTTACTAGAAGATTTAGGGTATTTGCCTCGGGTAGCTTTTAATTTAGATAACTTCTTTAAGAAAGCTTGTGCACATGGTAAACAGGCGTTGACCATGTGTATGGGATTTGGGTGTAATGCAGCAGGTGTTATTGCCTGTAGAATTATCGATTCTCCTAGGGAAAGACTAATAGCTATTATCACCAATAATTTTGTACCTTGTAACGGTAGGTTTCCTATTTTGATTTCTATGGCGGTTATTTTTATAGGGGGATCCGCTACAGGCATCAGCCAATCCTTTATAGCTACACTTTCAGTGTTAGGAGTAATTATTTTAGGGGTTGTTTTGACACTTGTTGTTTCAAAGATTCTATCCAAAACAATTTTAAAAGGATTGCCTTCTTCCTTTACATTGGAATTACCTCCCTATAGAAAGCCACAAGTGGGAAGGGTTTTAGTTCGATCCATACTAGACAGGACTCTATTCGTATTAGGAAGAGCTATTATGGTAGCAGCACCTGCAGGCATTGTTATTTGGATAATGGCAAATATTATGGTCGGCGATATAAGCATATTAGATCATTGTGCCGCTTTTTTAGATCCCTTTGGTCGCTTAATTGGTATGGATGGGTATATCATTATGGCCTTCATACTAGGGCTTCCTGCTAATGAAATTGTTATACCTATTATTGTTATGAGCTATTTGTCTACAGGTGCTATGCTGGAACTAGACAGTTTAGAAGCCTTGAGAGAGCTACTTATAGATAATGGATGGACTTGGTTGACAGCAGTATGTGTTATGATTTTTACATTGTTACATTTTCCTTGTGGTACTACAATGCTGACAATAAGGAAGGAAACCCAGAGTAAGAAATGGACCTTTGCTTCCTTCATGATACCAACAGTTACTGGTGTGTTTGTCTGCTTTATTGTAGCTCAGACTGCTAGGTTGTTAGGACTAGTATAGTGATTTTGTTCCAGTAAGTTGAAGTATCAGAGAGCAAATTCTATTCTACCCAGTATGAGTCACTAACACAAAAGTTGATTGAAGAACTTTTGTGTTAGTGACTCATACAAAGAAGAGATTACTCAGGGGGAGGAAGAATTATATAAGTATGAAGGCTATAGAAATTTATAATATCTTTTTATTTGATAAGCTTTTAGCTCTAAAAACTCTCTTAAACGAGAAGTTCTTTAGAGCTTTATTATTACATATTTAAATTTTCAGAAAACATCTTGCAAAAATGGCAAAACTTCCTTATAATAAACATAAAGAAACAAAAACAAACACAAACAAACAATAAGAAGGTTTAAAATGTTAAATTAAAACAACCTGGGGGTTAAAACTAATGTTACCTGCTGAAAGAAGAAAAATAATAACTGATCATTTAAAAGAGCACGGGAAGGTAATCGTGGAGGATTTGGCAGAGGTATTAAGTGTATCAACTATGACCATAAGAAGAGATTTACAGATCTTAGAAGAAGAAGATATCGTTACAAGAACCTATGGAGGGGCTGTATTAAAGGAGCCACTAATAAAGGAAGTACCTTATAAAGATAAGGCAACAACGAACATAAGCATAAAAAGAAAGTTAGCGCTATATGCCTCTAGTTTGGTACATGAGGGGTATACGGTGATCTTAGATGCTGGCACTACAAATATGGAGATAGCGAAACAATTGGTGAATAAGAAGGATATCAAGATTGTTACCAACGATGTAATGATTGCAGCCTTTTTGTATCCTTATGAAAATATAGAGGTTTATTGTTGTGGTGGATGTATTCAAAAATCTACTGGTGCTGTCATTGGTTCTAATGCAAGAGATTTCTTTAAAGATGTATTAGCGGATATAATTTTTATAGGAGCTAATGCTGTTGATTTGAAAAGTGGCATTACTACACCTACCTTAGATAAAGCAAAACTGAAAAAGCAAATGCTCCAAGCGGGGGAAGAAAAAGTTTTAGTATGTGACAGCTCGAAGTTTGGAAAAAAAAGTTTTGCAAAGGTATGCTCTTTAGAGGAACTAGACTTAATTATTACAGACACTGACCTAGAGTTAGAAGCAGTAGATGTATTGAAGACAAAGAAAGTTGCCATCGAAAGGATAGAAAAATAGCAGAACTGCAAATGGGGGAGTATATATGTCTAGAATAATAGTAATAGCCGATGATTTGACGGGTGCCAATGCTACAGGGGTTTTGTTAGCAAGAAGGGGATTCAAATCTGCTACCTACTTAAATTTACAAAACTTTTCTGAAGAAAAGAATAACTTTGATACTATTGCCATAAGTACAGATAGCAGGGGTATTAGTCGAGAGTTAGCCTATGCACGAGTGGTGGAAATAGTAAAGGTCTTTAAAAACAAAACGATTAGCATGTTTAGTAAAAGAATTGACAGTACCTTGAGAGGAAATATAGGAGCAGAAATAGAGGCTGTGTTAGACACCTTAGATAAAGAAGAACTAGCTATTGTCGTAGCTTCTTTTCCTTCCTCTGGCAGAATAGCGGTAGGGGGATATCTCATGGTTAATGCTATTCCCTTGGAAAAGACAGATGTAGCAAAAGACCCTAAAACTCCCGTAGATACTTCCTGTATTATAGAATTGATCAGCAATCAAACAACTTATGAGGTTGGTTTTATTCCCTTAAAGGAAGTTTTGAAGGGAAAGAATAGCTTAAAAGATAGAATTTTACAGGAAAAGAGAAGTGGCAAAAGGATAGTGATTATAGATGCAGCAACAGATGAGGAAATAGAAGCGATAGCTAAGGCTGCAACTGCTACAAAACTATCGATTGTTGCGGTAGATCCAGGGCCTTTTACCGCTGCTTTAGCTAAAACTTTACTAGGGCAATCCAGTGTAATACCTGGGAAAAAAGTGATGTTTGCAGTAGGAAGCGTTACCAACAACACACAGAGACAGTTAGAAGAATTAAAGTTAAAGCATACACCACTAATTGCAAAAGTAGATCCTGAAGCACTTATTTATCCAGAAAGGAAGGAAGAAGAGATCCATAGAGTAGTGACAACGCTTCTATCTCAAATGAATCAATATGAAGTGTTAGGAGTCACAACTAATGGTAGCAGCATCTTAAACTTAAAGGAAATCAGCAGAAGTCTAAATATATCGGAAGATGATGTGACTCAAAGAATAGCTGAGGGATTAGCAAAGATAACAGAGAATACAATGCGATTAAGTAAAGGTTTAATCGGTGCTTTATATACCAGCGGGGGGGATATTACTGTAGCAGTGTGTAAAGAACTGAAGTCTGCTGGAATAGAAGTAAAGGACGAAGTATTGCCTTTAGCTGCCTATGGGCGAATTATTGATGGTCAATACAACAATATGCCTATTATAACGAAGGGTGGCCTAGTGGGGGGAGATACCGCTATGATTGATAGTATTGAATATCTACTAACAAAGATATCTAATGAATATCATATAAATTTAGACTGACAAAGAAAGGGGATATTTAACATGAAAATACCAGTGATAGGAATACCAATGGGAGACCCTGCAGGAATAGGGCCAGAAATTGTAGTAAAGGCATTAGCAGTAGAAGAGATTCATAAGTTATGTAAAGCTGTTGTTATAGGAGATAAATCCACACTATTGCAGGCAATGGATATCTGCGGTGTTGATTTAGAAATAAAAGTAATCTCCCAAATAAATGAAGGAGATTATCGAGAGGGTATTTTAAATTTAATAGACTTAAAAAATGTTGAGATAGAAAACCTCAAATTTGGAAAAGTGCAAGCAATGGGGGGAAAAGCGGCTTTTGATTATATTAAAAAATCTGTAGATTTAGCAAAGTCAGGAGAGATAGATGTTCTTGCCACTACGCCTATAAACAAAGAAGCCTTAAAAGCTGCAAATATTCATTACATTGGTCATACTGAAATATTAGCGGATTTAACCAATACCAATGATCCATTGACTATGTTTGAAGTAGATAAACTTAGAGTATTTTTCTTATCACGTCATGTATCTTTAAGAGAAGCTTGTGACTTAGTAAAGAAAGAAAGAGTTTTCGATTATATACAGAGGTGTTATGCAGCATTAGAGCGGTTGGGTATTCATGGGGCAAAGCTAGCTGTTGCAGGGTTAAATCCACATAGTGGGGAAAATGGTCTTTTTGGCAGAGAAGAGGTAGATGAAATCAATATTGCTATTGAAGAAGCCCGTCAAAAGGGGATTGATGTAGTAGGTCCAGTACCTGCTGACTCAGTATTTCACTTTGGTTTAAAGGGAAACTTTGATGCAGTATTATCCTTATATCATGATCAAGGTCATATTGCCACAAAAATGGTAGACTTTGAAAGAACAATATCTCTGACAAATAATATGCCATTTTTAAGAACTTCTGTAGATCACGGAACAGCCTTTGATATAGCAGGTACAGGGAAAGCCAGTGCTGTCAGCATGATCGAAGCTATTAAAGTAGGGGCAAAATATGGATCTTACTTTAAAAAATAACTACTCCTATCCTTCCATCACCAATAATAATTTTTATAAAAGCCTGAAGCACTAGTGTTAACTTAAGCCATAAATTATCATCCTGAGGGAGCAAAGCGAAGTCGGAGGATCTTAGAATTAAGAAAGTTCTTCGTTATTTCAAGATCCTTCGCTATGCTCAGGAAAACGTTTTTAGTCTAAAAGTTCTTAGACCCTCTAGTGTTTGAGCACTGAAGAAGGAACTTTATAATAAAAAAAAGGAGGAGATGAAATGGAATTAGCAGTTTCGGGAGGTCAGATGGTTTTAGGATTAGTATTGGGTATTATTTTATTATTAACCTTAATCCTTAAAACAAAGGTACACGCATTCTTAGCATTAATTATTTCAGCTGCTGTAACAGGTTTAGTTGGTGGGATGCCGGCAAATGGCGTGGTTGGGTCCATCACAAGAGGTTTTGGTAACACGCTAGGCAGTATAGGTATTATTATAGGTTTTGGTGTTATGATGGGACAGTTATTTGAGGCATCTGGTGCTGCTGAAAAAATGGCAAAGACTTTTATTAAGGTTCTGGGAAAAAAGAGAGAGGAACTGGCAATGGCTATCACAGGATTTATTGTATCGATCCCAATTTTTTGTGATTCGGGGTTTGTTATCTTATCACCTCTCGTAAAAGCAATTTCTAGAAGAACGAAAAAGTCTGTTGTTTCTTTAGGTATTGCTCTAGCATTGGGTTTAGTGATCACCCACTCATTAGTGCCTCCAACGCCGGGACCAGTTGGTGTTGCTGGAATATTTGAGGTAAGTGTAGGCAGCTTACTGCTTTGGGGAATTGTATTAGCGATTCCTATGACTTTGGCGGGTATGTTATACGGTAAATGGATGGGAAGTCAAATCTACCAATTGCCAGGGGAAGGGGATACTTGGATTCGTCCAAACTATCAAGACCCAGTTTATGACGAAATAGCTGTAAGTGAAGAAGAAGTACAGCTGCCATCTACTTTTATGGCTTTTGCCCCTATTTTTATCCCTGTAATCTTAATTTTGCTATCTAATTTATCAAACTTGTTGAGCTGGGGAGGTAATACAGCTAGTATTATTGCTTTTATAGGTTCTCCCGTAATCGCTGTGGGAATAGGACTATTGGTAGCAATTTTAGGCTTAACAAAGAACTTAACCCGTGAAGAAACTATAGAAAAAATGGAGGAGGGGATTCGTTCCGCTGGGATTATTATCTTAGTAACTGGTGGCGGTGGTGCCTTGGGTACTGTGTTAAGGGAAAGTGGTGCTGGAGATTATTTAGCACAGTTGATCGCTGCTTCTCCTCTACCGGCAATACTAGTTCCCTTCATCGTAGCCTCTGTTGTACGCTTGATTCAAGGAAGTGGCACTGTTGCTATGATCACTGCTGCTTCTATTACAGCACCAATGCTGGCTAATTTACAGGTAAACCCTGTATTTGCAGCATTAGCAGCCTGTGTAGGTTCTTTAATTTTTTCTTACTTTAATGATAGCTATTTCTGGGTTGTAAACCGTATGTTAGGTATTAAAGACGTAAAGGAACAGATTAGAGTATGGTCTGTCACTACTACCATAGCATGGGCAGTAGGACTAGTAGGACTATTAATATTGAATGCTTTATTTGGTTAAGATATAATACCGAAATTGAAAAGGTAAAATAAAAAATAGAGGGGAAATTTTTTTCTCCTCTATCTTCATTTGTTGTAATATACTCACGAGTTTGTACCCATTAATTTCGTAAACCAATTACCTTTTTCTTGCTTCTGGATTTTGTGGATTTCATCAATCTCAATATGGTGCTCTGTACATAATTTTAGTATCATTTCTCTGTCTTCACAGGGAAATTCAGCGGCTATGCCACAGCTAGAACTAACTTGTCTCGGAACTGGCATAAGCTTGATAGGTATATGATTTTCCTTTAAGATTTTTTCGGTGTTTAGGGCATAGTGAGTATTGTGAAAGGTTAGCACACAATAGTAATTCTTCAAAGTAATCACCTATTTTCTTATATGTAGAGAATACTCTTCGTTGTTTTCTTCTACTTCTACTTGAAACCCTTGATTTTTTACGAAACGCTTAATATTTTCTACCGCCACCATAGTGTCTACCAAGACCTGTATGGGTTTTCCATTAAAGCCTTCAATGGCTTGTTTTGTCATGACAACTGGTTCTGGACAAGATCTGCCTCTTGCATCAACGATATTAGACATTTGTTTCTATTCCTCCTTTTGTATTCAATGTTTCTCTGTGATGGGTTACAGATTTTACAACCCCATAACCGATAGCTAAAACTACAAAGAGTCCTATGATCACAGCTACTTTACCATTTAAGCCAACTCCCTGAGGGCTTGCTGCTAGAGAAAAATTATGGGCAAAGGCGGCACCCGCCATGAGACCGAAGATGGTTATAGCAGCATCGGTATCTCCTTCACCTGCTAAAATAGATTGTCTAAGAGGGCATCCCCCTAGTAAAACAGCAGCAATACCTGCTAAAGTCATACCAAGGAAGTTCCATAGATGATCGCTATGAGCAATAGGCTGATCCTGGAAGCCTATTTTAAAAGTATCGAAATTGAAGAGAAGATTTCCTAAAAGTGCAAACACAAATATACCAATAAGTCCCCATAAATAATGATAATCTTTGATCAATAAAATATCTCGAATACCTCCAGCGGTACAAAGGCGGGTTCTTTGTAAAACAGCCCCAACAACTAGGCCCGCTGCCAGTGCCAAGACTATAGGTGCTGTCATAGATCCTGGACCACTTTCACTGAAAAAAATAAAAGCGGGAGCTGCTAAAAGAAAAATTAGTATAGCAATGGCGAAACCAGGTAGAGTATAACCTGAAATAGCGGTTTGTTTTGTATTTTTTCCTAAGGTGAAGCCTTGTTTTAAAAATTGAATGCCTATCCAAATACCAGCTACATAACCAAATAAACCTAATAATGCATTGAGATCACCATTGGCAAGGCGTAAAATCATCCTTAAAGGACAACCTAAGAATACCAAAGCACCAATCATAAGGAAAAAACCCAGTACGAATCGTAATAATGGTGAAGAACCACCTCTGGACTTAAATTCTCCCTTTATCTTTGCCATGCCAAAGGAACCTAAAATAAATCCAGAAATTTCTGGTCGTAGATACTGTACTGCCGCTGCTCTATGTAGCCCTAAGCCTCCTGCTATATCTCTAAAAAAACAAGCTACGCAGATTCCCATATTAACAGGATTTCCGAACTTCACCAGAAGTGCAGCCAGCAGACCAACTAGTCCGCCAGATACAATGATCTTACTTTTACCCTCTTGCATATTTACACACCTCCATTGTTAATTTGTTCCAATTATATTATATTTAACTTTAGTACAACTTAAAAATAAAATTTAGCGATGCTACTATGGAAGAAAATAGAAAAATTCTATAAATACTACTGTTAGAAATTTTTTCAGTGGGGCATGGTGATTTTATTCAGAAACCTTGCAAAATTTGTAGTTTTAAAGCGCTAGACGACAAAGTAAGAATGATGTAAAATATACTCATATTGTATGATTAAATCCTAAATTTTACATAAGAGGAATTTTTTGCCCTAATGTGATAAAAAGGTCCTGTTTTTAAGTGTAAAGGTAGGTGGTGGAAGTATATCACATATTCACTTGGAGGGTGATCTTATGAGTATATTCATGGAAAAACTAAAAAAGGATCAACGGTTACTATCTATTATAAGCTTTTCTTTAGTTTCTGGATGGTTATTATCTGTTGTCTTTGAAGGGCAAATTTTATATAACCTTATGAAAAATGTAAACACAGAAGGAATGACACATAATACAATAGCCGTGTTGTGTCATTTTATGGGACTATTTATTAGTGGGTTCTTTATTAAGAAACAGGTTACTGCAAGAAAGGCTATGATAACCTCTACAATGATATGTATACTAGGAAGCGTAATTTTCTTTTTACCCTTTTCTATGCTATGGTATATATCTATTGGTGTCATAGCGTTTTTTGCTGGTGCTTATATAGTCAGTTGGAGTTTTTACTTCAAGATTTATTCTCAAAGGGGACAACGCTTTAAAACAGCAGCAAGTGTCCTGATCTATTCTAATATGTTAATGATTTTGATTAATGGAGTTGCTGTAAATATTTCATCTTTATTTGGGCTTGCTTTAGCCTGTATACTTCTTGTGGCAGGACTGTTACTAACTTTTAACTTGGAAGCGTCGGCTAAAGAGAAGGATTACTGCACAGTGCAGTTAGAAAAATCCCATCAAGAAGCTTTCACCAGCTTAAGATCTCTAGTCATCCTATGTTTATTTATCTTAATTATTACTATCAATTCAGGCTTAATGTACCGTGTGGTACTACCGGCTTTTTCCCATCATAAACTGTTAACAAGCTATTACTGGGCGATACCATATATTGCAGTACTTTTTCTCCTTAAAAGCTCAAAGAATTTAATAAACCAAGGTTATGTATTGCATATTGCTCTTGCTATGATAGGCGTTTCCTATATCTTTTTTATGTGGTTGGATAGGTCTGTTAGAAGCTACTTGATGATCAATACACTGATGCTTGCTGCTTTTGGCGTATTTGACTTGTTTTGGTGGAGCATCTTAGCAGAGTTTTTTGATTATAGTGATAATCCTGGGAAGATTTTAGGAATTGGCTTATCTATGAATGTATTGGGAATTAGTATTGGAGGTATGGTTGGAGAAAATTTATTTAACACTGGAGAAACTTACTTAAATGCCTCCTTAATTGCACTGATTATTGTTTGTATGATGGTGGTCCTACTACCTATACTACATATGCAACTTGCTAGTTTCTTTAAAAATGATATATTTCTTTTTCAGTCTATAGATATGGAGAAACATCATCAGAAGATAGTCGTGTCGGAGCTTAAGCAAAATAAAAAGTTTACTGACAGGGAAACGGAAATTATAGAATTGCTACTCAAGGGATATACCTATAAAGCTATAGCAAAACATCTCTATATAAGTGAAAATACGGTTAAGTATCACGTTAAAAATATATATCAAAAGCTAAACATTAACAACAAAATGGGATTGATCAAAATTTTTTCAGAAGAAGAGGAAAAATTAGTTTGAAGATTTGAGGGAAAGGCATAAGTCTCTTATTTGTTGGAAAATAGGTATTACTACCCTTTTGTGCAGGGTATTTTTGAAAAAAAACTACCTCTTTTGTAGGATTTAAAAAAAAGAAAATAAGACTATAGTATAGTGTAAAAGGAGTATTTAAAAAAACTGTATTGTTATTGTTGATGAGAGAAAAAAATTATAATTAATCATTAGGAAACAAAGAAGTAGGTTCTATATTTGGGCACCTAGAACCTATGGAGTGAGTGGTGCAACCGACCTAGGCTATATATTATAGATAGGTCTCTTTTGTTTTTTGAATTATTTTGCTTATAGAACTGTTTTCCATAAATGAGCTAATAATTTGAAAAGTAGTGTAATAAAGTTATCCAGGGGTAAGGAAGAGATTTCTAGAATAAATAAGCAAGCTAATAAAGTTTGGTAGAGGAGGCGTTTTTTTGATTTATCAAAGGATTTACAATAAAATATTTTTCCTAAAGGATAAGTCAGAAATAGTTAAAATTATGTTTCTATACAGATATACATCTGTAGTTACTACCTCTTTTTTCTATCTAATAAGTGACTTAAATTATTCTATTAAAAGAAAAGTGTTCATTGTAATCTGTATAAGCACTTCTTCAGTTATCATCAACTACCTGTATATAAAAAACGAATCTTCTATTTCAAAAATTAAGTTATTGATTTTAATTGAAACTATTGGAAACTCATTTATCCTTATACCATCCGGCGGTCTCAGCAGTCCCTATATATGGTACTCCCTTAATACCATATTAGTGACATCAGTAAAGTTAAATAGAAAGTATTGTTGGGGGAATATATTTGTTTACCTATTTAGTTTAATTTACATGTCTCCCTTGTTGCTAAAAAAGAGTGGGGATTTTGCTACTACAGTCAGTGAACAGTCTAATCTCATATTGAGCTTTATACTCATTACTGGAGTTATTCAACTTTTAACAAAGTATATAAAAAAGACTGAAGAAGAAAGTGTTGAGCTTTCAGAAACAAATAGACGGTTGGTAATAGCCAATGAAGAAATTAAGCAGTCAATGGACTATATCATGGAACTTTATAGGGTGACACAGTTGTTTACAAGACAGGAAAGTAAAAATAATTTAATTCAGTTAATGTTACATTATGGAAGGAAAATTACAAAAAATAGTGGTGTTTTATTTATATATCCGAATAAGTCCAATACTGAATTCATTATTCAGTCAGATAAGCTATCTAAAGACTTAAAAGAAGAGATTCGTTGTGAAGTAATAAAAAAATGGTCTGCTATTATCAAAAAAGACACACCTGTTGAATTGAATATAAAAAGCAATCAACTGCTACTTATTTCTATAAAATCTAGTTATAGGGTCTATGGCATACTAGGAATTGATATAACATATGTAGACAGTGGAGTAAGTTATAAAGAAACCCTAGAGCAGTTGAAATTTTTATCAAATCTCAGTTCTATCACACTAGAAAAATTTCAGCTAGAGCAGGTGAATGAAGAGTTGTTAATTAGTGAAGAACAAAATCGGATAGCAAATGAAATACATGATAGTGTGCTACAAAGACTTTTCAGTGTATCCTGTAGTATGTTTACTACAATCAAAAGTTTAAGAATGATGAAAGCTTATAAAATAGAAGCAGAACTTAATACAATGAGAGCTTGTATGAATAGTGTAGTGAAGGATTTAAGAGCTACAATTTATGGTCTTAGTTGGACAAAGGATGGTGTAAATAATTTTATAGTTAACATTGAAAACTATCTAAATGAGATGAGAGCATTAAATAATATAATCATTCGTTTTAATCCAAGAGGAAATCACGAACTTTTGTGCATGACGCAAAAAAAAGCACTGTATAGAATGATATGTGAAGGCATTGGTAATGCAACAAGACATGGATCAGCTCAAGAAATAGAGGTAACGCTTGAGGTAAAAGAAGGTGTTACTTCCCTTCAAATAATAGATAACGGCATAGGATTTGATGCTATGCTTTTAGAAAAAAATAAAAAAATGGGTTTGGGGATAAGAAATATTTTTCAACTGACCTGTTCCTTAAATGGAAGGATAAACTTAAATAGCCAGATAGGTATGGGGACAAAAATAGATATCACGATTCCTAATGATATACCAAAAACTTATAAGGAGGAAGTTGTATGAGGATACTGATTGTGGATGATCATCCATTAGTGAGAAAAGGTTTATCATCTACTTTATCTTTTGATGATAAAGTGAAAGAAATAAAAGAAGCGGGGAGCATAGAAGAAGCAATAATGATCATGTCAGAATCTAATCCTGAAGTCACAATAATAGACTTAAATCTTGGCAGTGAAGATGGACTAGAACTTATCCAGAGGGCAAGAAATAAAAATATTACAACAAAGTTTATTGTGGTTACATCATCCTTGAAAAAGGAGGATTTTATAAGAGCTCAAAAAGCGGAGGTAGATGGATATATATTAAAAGAAGCTTTTGCTGAAGATATTTTATATGGATTTAGTGTTGTGATAAGAGGCAAAAAATTTTTTGATCCAGAAGTCATGAAATATCAGCTGAATCAAGATAAAGCTACATCAGTAGAAACATTAACAGGGCGAGAGAAGGATATTCTTAATGAATTAGGCAAAGGATTAAGTAATTTAGAAATTGCTCAAAGACTTTTTATATCAGAACATACTGTAAAGAAACATGTCAGTAATATTCTCTCTAAGCTGAATTTAAAACACAGAACAGAAGCTGCCATCTATATAAATAATACTACAAGGTTTAATCACTAGTTTTAATGAAAAAGTAATTTACAAAGAAAGAGGTGGAGATCTTTTGGCAAAAAAGAAAAGAAAAAAAGATTCCTTAGGAAAGTGTATGATATTAATAGGTTCTATTACTGTATTAAATCTTATGGGTATAAGCTATGGTTATTGGAATGGTGGGTTGCAAATGATAGCTTCTCTATCTACAGGGAAAATGGATTTGGAGGTGATACCTCGTAATGATCAAATTACATTAACACCTGGCAGCACGGGAAGCCTAAGCTATGAAATAGTTGATTACAGCACTATTCCTGTAAAGTTTGGTGAATATGAAGTTATGGCGTCAGAAGGCATATATGTTGATTATAATGATGGGAATGTTTTGGTGGAAGTGCCAAAAGATCAAGATCCTGGAGATTATAGCTTTGAGATTGAATTAAAATACTATCAAGCCAATGATTAATTTAGTTTAGCATAATTTTTAGAAAAATTATTAAGGGAAATTAACATAGCAAATATCAACTAAAATGGAGGTATGATGATGAAAAAAAAGACAGTCACTATCATAATTAGTATCCTGATAGCGATGCTTTTTATGTCTGGAGGCTATGGTTCTTGGAAAAAAAACCTATACATCACAGGAAATATAAAAATTGTAGCGCCTGAGGTGCCTCAAGCAGATTTGGGTGGAGGTGAAATTTTAGAGGAAAAAAATAAAATAGAAACTTTTACGAATGAATTTGTAGGGAGTAATGAGAAAAGTAGAGAAATAGATACTCAGGAAAGTATAGATAAAAGCAAAAATATAATAATTGATAAAACTTCCATGCAAGAAGGAACAATGAAAGAAGTTTCAGATAAAAAAAGTGCTATAAACATAGAAAATACTACTGAATTATCCGAGACAGTAAATTTCACAAATTCAGTGGATTTATCAGATACAATACAAACAACGGAAACAACAACTTCCATAGATGCAACGGAAACTTCAGATACTACACCCAGCAGTACTTCAACAGAAACCTCAGACGATTGTAGTACCGGCAATTCAGATAACTCAAGTTCCTCAGACGATACCGAAAGTCCCGATAGTACAAATGATAGAGAAGAATAATGGACAATGGGGGATCGATGATGATAGAAAAAAACTACTTACCCACAAGAAGATCTAAAATAAGGTGTCTTTTGGTGCTTGCTTTAATGATAGGGATATATATTATTCAAAATTCATCAGTGGCTTCCTTCATAGGTGTAGGAAGCCAGCTTTTTTATTATATAAAGCCTGTCCTATGGGTAGGGTGCGCTGTGATAGTATGGAATTTACCCAAGGTTCATCCTAAGGGCAAATTAAAGCATAGGAGTTTTCTTAACCTGTGGGCTTTTAATTTTGGAGTTTTATATATTGTGGTGTCTATAATCACAGGGATGATTGATGGTTTTGGGAAAAGCCCCTATAATCGTAGCATCATAGGGGTTATAACAAATATCTGCTTTGTTGGCACTACCCTGATAGGCAAAGAGTTCATAAGAAGTTATTTAGTAAATCATTTAACAAAGAAAGAGAACTACTTTATTTTTATCCTTGTGTCTCTGTTCATGACGGTTACTACAATTTCTTTTAATCAAGTCTTAAGCTTGCAGGAACTTCCA
Organism: Clostridium aceticum; assembly: GCF_001042715.1. NCBI lineage: Bacteria > Bacillati > Bacillota > Clostridia > Peptostreptococcales > Natronincolaceae > Andreesenella > Andreesenella acetica. The sequence continues at coordinate 968,867 of NZ_CP009687.1, forward strand.
ACCATCATTGAATTTATAGCTCGGTACTTTGCACCAGAGTTTTGCCAAAATTTAATGGCTACATACTTAGTTTTTCTTGGTGGTCCACTGACATCAATGATTTATCTAGGTATATTTCAGCTTTTTCACTGGTTATCTCCTATCCTTCCAGATGTTAAATGGATTACAGCTGCCCTTATAGGTATTCTATGTCCCGTGTTTTCGTTGATAACATTACAAAATATGTACGCAAAGGAAGCAAAACAGACAAAAAATACAGCTCAGGATGAAGAGGGGATACTGGGCTGGATTATTACAAGCATCATTTCCATTGGGATTGTATGGTTTGTAGTAGGTGTTTTCCCTATATACCCTTCTGTGATAGCTACAGGAAGTATGGAGCCTATGATATATCCAGGGGATCTTATATTGGTAAGAAAGATAGGGGACATAGAAGATATTCATCGGCTGCAGGTAGGGGATGTTATTCAGTTTAGGCGAAATGATATACTAATATCTCACCGAATTATAGATATAAGGGAAGATGATAAGGGCATGACTAGTTACCAAACAAGGGGGGACAATAACACAGCAGTAGATACAAGGTTAGTAAAGCCGGAAGAAATAAATGGCACAATAATAAAGGTAGTACCTAAAGTAGGTTGGCCAACACTACTTCTTAAACAAAAAAATGATGTTTTATTAGAGGATATACAATTTTAGGCAGGGGTTTCAGCCCTGCCATCGTTGGTTTACTTTTGTCAGTAGATAATGGGATGAAATAATAATTTTTTAAAGAAGTAAACTTATATGGTACAAAAGTAGTAGAAGGTAAGTAATTGGTGGTAGCTTTATAACCCTAAGTGAGCAGATGAAAACTACTCTTTTGCAGGGCGCAGGTTATGTAAAAAATCTTTATACTAACAGTATAAGGTTTATTAAACCTAAATTTACTAAGAGGAGTGGTTTGAAAATGAAAAAAACAAAATTTATTGCATTAGTTCTAGTAGTAGCAATAGGGTTGATGGGTGCAGGTTATGCGGCATGGACGGAAAGCTTTACTGTTAACAACAGTATGTCAAGTGGACAATTAAAGATTGAATTGTCGAAAGCAAATGCATCTTCTGAAGTAGACTTCAATAGTCAAGCTGTAAAAGCTGCTGACTTAATCGATAACCTTGTTGTTGCTGATACAGAAATTAAAGGAAACGTTGCAAAGTTTGCTATTGATAATATGTATCCAGGTACTCAATTTATCACAAGCCTAAGAGCAGAAAATAAAGGAACATTACCAGCGGTTATTAATGAAATTACAGTGAATACTGTTGCTAAAGATGCAAGAGGCAAAAAAATAACAAATAGTAAACTACAAGAGGCTATTAGAGTAGATTATGAATTTGTTATTCGTCAAAAAGGAAGCCATAGGGCTAGAAAAACAATTGAAGGTAACGATGTAAGCTTAGCTGAATTAAAAACAGTATTAAGTCAACAACTAATAGGTCAGTATATAGGTGCTGATGAAGAGCTTACTAGAAAGAGTGAAGATGAGCGACTTGGATATAATGTAACCTTTAAAATTCCACAAGATGGACTAAACAATGTTAATGGAAAAAATGAAGGTGAAAATGAAAAAGTAGAAGTAGAGATCATATTTGACTTTGTACAACACAATGTATTTGATAAAACCTTTCAACAATAATAAATAATAACTACGAACTTAACGGAGTTAGTAAAATTTCCTACTAACTCCGTTTTTAATGACTTGAAGATTTTGTTAAAGTACAGAATTGGTATTAAACTACCTTAAAATAAGCAGAGTTTCAAGGAAAAAATAGTATATTATAGAATGCCTATATAGTAAAGCTTATCATGGAGGTATGGTATATGAAAAAAAGTTTGAATAGAAGCTTAAGAGTAAGTTTTATTATAATATTTATAATTTTAATAGGGATTATGTCGTTTTCGCTATATGGCAAAATAAGTTATGTGGAATTTAGTGAGGAGCAAATTCCTCGTTATAGCTACAAAAACAAGACAGATGTCAGCTATGAGGTTTTTCTAAAGCCAAACCTATTATTTGATGAAGAAAGTTTAGGAGAAGATCATACATATTTTACAGAGTTTATAGATCATATCCAAACAACTTTTAATTATGGCTTTTATGGAGAAGCAGTAGTAAGTATAGAGGGTGACTATGAAGTCCTTGCAACCATAGAAGGTTATAACAGGGAAACAGAAGGGGAAAAAATCATATGGAAAAAAGATTTTATTATTTTACCAGTAAATAGCTTTGCTGTAAAGGATCAAAAAATCTTTATAGAAGAAGACATTTCTTTTATATTAGAAGGCTATAATAAGTTTGCAGATCAAGTGGCTGAGGCTGCCAAAACACGAACATCAACAAGATTGATTATATATATGAAGGTGAATCTGAAGGCTAATACAGAGGAGGGACTAATAGAAGAACAAAAGTCTCCTGCAATTGTTATTCCTCTTGGAGAAAGTCAGGTTGTAATAGAGAAAAGGCAGATAGGAGAAACAGAGAAGAATATTGAAGAAACCATACAAGTAGAGCTTCCTCTAGGCAAGAAAAACCTTGTTTTACACGGGATCTTTATAGGTATCTGCTTGATAGGCTTGATCTATGTTATTTTCTTTACCTCCAATAAACCTCCTAAAAACAAACTGGAGAAAACCCTAAATAACATATTTAAGAAGCATGGTAGCCGTCTGGTGGCTTTAGAAGAAGAAAAGATAAACCCTCATGATAGCTATTATAAAGTAAAGACGATAGAGGACCTGGTTAAAATTGCTGATGAAATAGAGAAACCCATTTTATACAAGCATAGCCTAAACCCTGAGAATATAACGAAGTTTTATATTATAGATAAAACATGCATGTACGTCTTTGATTTAAGGCATCTAGTAAAATCCTCAAAGGAAAATGTAGTAGAAGAAGTAGAAAATAGTGAAACTGAAATTTAATCATCAGTGGTATAATGGTAGCATAGTTAATATAGAAAAATATGCAGAAACAGTTTAAATAAATTAAGGGAGAAGAATTATGGGGAAGCTATGCAGAGAATTTTATAATAGACCTACTTTAGAGGTAGCTAAAGATTTGCTAGGGAAGTATTTAGTGCATTATGTAGGAAGTAATAAATATATCGGTAAAATCGTAGAAGTAGAGGCTTATATAGGAGAAATTGATAAGGCATGTCATGCCTATAACAATAAAATTACCAATAGAACAAAAGTGTTATACGACCCTCCTGGTACTGCCTATGTTTATTTAATCTACGGTATGTACTATTGTTTCAATGTTGTAACGGAGGAAGAGGGGAAGGCTGCTGCTGTCTTAGTCAGAGCTGTAGAGCCGATAGAGGCTTTAGAAAAAATGGTGGAAAATAGATATAAAAAGAAGATGGATGAAATATCTAAAAAACAACTTAAGAACCTAACCAATGGCCCAGGGAAGCTTTGCATGGCAATGCATATAACAAAAGAGAATAATGGCATGAATCTTTTGGGTGATGAATTATATATCATGGAAAGTGAAGAAACTTCTTCCTTTGATATAGTAACCACCAAAAGAATTAATATAGACTATGCAGAGGAAGCTATAGATTTTCCCTGGAGATTTTATATAAAAGATCATCCTTGTGTATCAAAAAAATAAACTGGTTTCAACAAACCAAAAATCGGGTAATCATTTAAAAATCCTATATTCTAAAGCGAAAAATATACAGAAGGGATCAGATACTTTGTATTAGCAAAGCTCCTAGACTTTTCTAGGAGCTTTGTAGGTTATCTTTGATGATTTCGTGGACCTGAACAATTAAATCATTGGAGGTATCCTTTGAGACATCGTTAAAGTCAATTGGAGGAGAAACAGTGAGGATGACTTTGGTTGCGGTAAGATTTTTATCGTTATTAGCTTCTAAGATCTTATAAGTATTTTGAATAGTAATAGGTACAATAGGAACATTTGCTTTTTGTGCTGGTCTTAAGCTACCGGGTTTAAAAGGGCTTAGTTCGCTGCTCTTGCTTCTGGTTCCCTCTGGGAAAATCACCATTGATTGACCAGACTTAAGGGTTTCAGTGGCTTGTTTAATGGCTGTCAAGGATTGACGCATATCATTACGATCTATAAAAACACCTTCGATGCATTCCAACCACTTACTGATGACAGGCCAAGTCTTTAGCTCAATCTTAGCTAAAAAGCCCAAAGATTTTGGTAGATAAAGCAGTAAAACAGGAATGTCAAAATAGCCTTGATGATTACTTACAAATAATACAGGTCCTTCCTCAGGTATGTTTTCTAAACCTTTTACTTCTACAGTACTGCCAGTAGCACCTATTAATACTTCAGACCAACGTTTGCTAATTCTATCAGTTAACTGTCTTTTTTCTTGAATACGATCTTCTTTTTGTAATTTTTTTGCTTTTGGAATAACAAAAATGCTAACATAAATAGCATATAATAAAAAATGAATTACTCCTAAAACTTTTCTCATAGGGGGATCTCCTCCTGTTTAATAAGAAATTATTATGATGTAAATATACTATCACAAAATATAATGGTTTAAAAGGAAACTTTTGATTTTTAGGCTATGTTTTGGTTCTAATGATATATACTACATATTAAGGAGTGGGTGAAAATGCGTAAGTTTAAAATGGCGGTTTGCCAGATGCTTGTTACTGAAGATAAGGAAGAAAACCTAGCTAAAGCTGAAAAAATGATACGTGAGGCAAAATCTCAAGGTGCTCACATAGCAGTACTACCGGAAATATTTAATTGTCCCTATAGCAGAAAGGCTATGGTACAGGCGGCAGAAACTTATCCAGGGGAGACCACCAATAGGCTATCAAGTTTAGCAAAAGAATTATCTATGTACATTGTAGGAGGATCTATAGCAGAAAAGTCCCATGATAAAATCTACAATACTTCCTTTATCTTTGGACCATTGGGAGAGCTTTTAGGCAGCCATAGGAAAATGCACTTGTTTGATATAGATATTAAAGGAAAAATTACCTTTAAAGAATCAGATGTCTTTGAAGCAGGGGAAAAGGTGACAGTAGTAGATACAGAATTCTGCAAGATAGGTGTAGCTATATGTTTTGATGTGAGATTTCCAGAGCTTATGAGAATAATGGCACTAAAGGGGGCAGAAGTGATTATTATACCAGCAGCTTTTAACACCACCACCGGACCTGCTCATTGGCATGATACCATTAAAATCAGAGCGGTAGACAACCAAGTCTACTGCATAGGTGCATCTCCTGCTCGAAACCTGCAATCTAACTATCATGCCTACGGATTTTCTACCATTATAGATCCTTTTGGAAAAGTAATCGCTGCTACGAAGGAAGAGGAAACTATTATCTATGGAGAAATAGACTTAGATTATTTAGAAAAGGTGAGAGAAGAACTTCCTCTATTGAAGAATAGACGAAAAGATTTATATACCCTAACAGAGTTGTAAAGCAATCATATGCGTTAACTTAAGCTGATTATTTCCAAAAACCCTCTCAATTTGTCATCCTGAGCATAGCGAAGGATCTTGAAACAACGAAGAATTTTCTTAATTCTAAGATCCTTCGACTTCACTTTGTTCTCCTTAGGATGACAATTTATGGCTTAGCTAGCGCTAATGATAAAGCAATAAAATTTACCTAACATCCTAAGGTTTGAAAATATTGGAATCTATGTGTAACGACAGTTTTTAAAGGGGCCTCCCCTTTACCAAAACTTACAACCCTTGAAACCATATACACCCCTTTTGATTTATGCTAAAATTTTTGAGAGTCTATGAGAAAGGTTGGTGTATATGAAGATACAATCAAACAAATGGTGGATTGGTATTATGTCCATCGTACTCATCGTTGTAGCGATTGCTTCAGTACAAATAGCAAATGCACCTGACAAAGAGATAAAAGATAGTGCTGCTGAGGTAGAAACGTACTTAGAGGAAGAGACAGAAGAATGGGTTTATGAAACCTCTGATGAAGAAGTACATGAAACAGATGAAGAAATTATGGCAAGTAGTGAATTGACAGAAAAAGTTGAAGAAAAGTTACAAACAGCTGCCTCTAGTATTACATCAGAGGAAGCTGCAGCGGAGGTTGCAGTTGTTGAAGCTCCGAGAAGCACTACAAGCACTGCAAATACGGTTGATATGTCTCCTATTACTTCCGACAGATATACAGTAAAAAGTGGAGACACATTATTTCTAATTGCTGAAAGAGCAAATCTTTCCTTGCAAGAGTTAAGGTCTATTAACAACATAAATACTGATACGATTTATGTTGGACAGGTAGTTCAGACTAAAACACCTCCACAACCAGTAAATGTTGCACAGGCATCATCTAATACAGTGGTCACCAGAGGTTCTCAAAGAGAGGATGATATGTACTGGTTAAGTAGAATTATCCATGCTGAAGCCCAAGGGGAGCCCTACCAAGGAAAGGTAGCAGTAGGGAATGTTGTATTAAATAGAGTTCGAAGCAGTAACTTTCCTAATACAATTTATGGGGTTGTTTTTGACAGACAACATGGTTATGTACAGTTTTCACCAGTAATTGATGGAACAATCCACAATACACCTAATAGAGACAGTGTTCAAGCAGCAACAGAGGCACTTAATGGAGCGAAGCCTGTAGGAGATGCTCTGTATTTCTTAAATCCAAGAAAAGCAACTAACTTTTGGATTGTTGCCAACAGAAGATTTATGAAAACTATTGGGGATCATGATTTTTACTATTAACAAAAAAATGGCTATTTAAAAGGACGGGGGAATTTTCTCTGTCCTTCTTTGTATATAAAACAACGCAAGCTCAAGGATAAAATTACTTGACCCATTACCCCAAAATATAATCACGTATAAGGCGTGTTTTAAAACATAGAAAATTCCGAAAAATCAATATGGGAGAGGGAATTTCCAAATACGGTTGACAGCATCCAGTAAAGTGTGTTACACTACCTACAATATCATAAGGGTTTTCTATTATAGAGGATTTATAACAATTAAATATACAGTTAATGAGTAGAGGTGCATTGAAGATGAGTATATAGTAGGTGTTAAGAGGGAAACCCTCAATACTGCTATAGAAAGGCTGACGTGCCGAAACTGTTAAATGGTTTTCAGTTTAACAGTTGGGGGTTTAGTGAATAACTAAACAACTGTCATGGAAATACTAATCCATGGGGTGCTATTTGTTAATTGCTACAATATTATAGAAGAAAGCAGCTAGTAATTTGTTCTAAAGAATATTTTTTGACAATTACTAAAGTATCTATACTTTGTCGCATTAACAACTCCTAGGATTATCCTAGGAGATTTTTAATATACTTTTATGAAGGTGAAATCTAACTCAATAATCAAATTATGGAAGGGGAATAAATATGGGTCTATCTATTGGTGTAGTGGGAGCAACGGGAGCGGTCGGACGTAAAATGATTGAAATTTTAAAGGAAAGAAATGTACCTATCGATTCTTTGAGAGCTTTTGCATCTCAAAGATCAGCTGGAGAAAAAATAGAGTTTAAAGGAAACGAAATTACAGTAGAACTTTTGACAGAAGAAGTTATGAAGGATAAGTTTGACTATCTACTATTTTCAGCTGGAGGTGGCGTATCAGAAAAATTTGCACCTATTGCAGCTGCAGCAGGAAATGTGGTAATTGACAACTCTTCCCAGTGGAGAATGACTAAAGGGATTCCTTTGGTGGTACCAGAAGTAAATCCTCATACACTAAAGGGATATAAAGGAATTATAGCAAATCCTAACTGTTCAACGATACAAATGATGGTGGCCTTAGCACCACTTCATAGACGGTATGGAATTAAAAAAATTGTAGTATCTACCTACCAAGCAGTATCCGGCAGCGGACATAAAGCTATTGTAGAGTTAGAAAGCCAATTAAAGGACGAAGCTTATCCTAATCAAGTATATCCAAAAAGAATTGCAGGTAACTGTATTCCCCATATTGATGTATTTAATGAAAATGGATTTACAAAAGAAGAATTAAAAATGGTGTACGAGACACAAAAAATACTTGAAGATAATACTATAGTAGTAAACGCTACTACCGTGAGGATTCCTGTAGTTTATGGACATAGTGAATCTATTTATTTAGAACTTAAAGAAGCCCCACAGGTAGCAGAAGTAAAACAAATTTTAGAAAATGCACCAGGGGTTGTAGTAATAGATAATCCAGAGATCAATGGATATCCTACACCGTTAGAGATAGCAAATACAGACGATACTTATGTAGGAAGAATAAGAAAAGATTTAGTTGATCCAACAGCACTATCTCTTTGGGTTGTGGCGGATAACTTGAGAAAAGGAGCTGCTACCAACGCTGTTCAAATTATTGAGGTAATGGAAGGCATGAAATAAGAAAACATTTCCTATAAAACAAATAAGGAGGAAAAAATATGTTTAAAGGTGCAGGCGTTGCCATTGCAACCCCTTTTAAAGATGGGCAAATAGACATACCAGCTTTTGAAAGATTGATTGACTTTCAAATACAAAACGATATACAGGCCTTAATCGTACTAGGTACTACGGGGGAAGCATCAACATTAGGAGAAGCAGAAAGAGAAGCTGTAATAAAAGCTGCTGTAGCCAAAACAAATAAAAGAGTACCTATTATTATTGGAACAGGCTCTAATAATACAGAGGTAGCCATCAAATACACAAAACAAGCAGAAGCACTAGGAGCTGACGGGGTTTTAGTAGTAACGCCTTATTATAATAAATGCACACAAAAAGGGTTAATACAACACTATAAGGAAATCGCAAAATCAACAACACTACCAGTGGTTTTATATAATGTTCCCTCAAGAACTGGTGTAAATATTGAACCTCAAACAGTGGTGGAACTTGCCAAAGTACAAAACATCATTGGTGTGAAGGAAGCTAGCGGCAATATGAGTCAAGTACTAGAGATTAAAAGGTTGGTACCAGCAGACTTTAAAATTTGGTCTGGTAATGACGATAATATTCTACCTATTTATTCCTGTGGTGGTGATGGTGTAATCTCTGTACTGGCCAATATAGAACCAAAGGGAACACAAGCTATGTGTAAAGCCTTTGAAGAGGGGAATATTAAAGAAGCTATTAGGCTTCAAGTACATTATAAGAAGTTGATTAATCTGATATTTATTGAGGTAAATCCAATTCCTACGAAGGCTGCTTTAAGCGTAATGGGATATATTGAAAATCAATTAAGACTTCCTTTAACTCCTATGGAGGAAGAAAATATGAAGAAGCTGGTAGAGGAAATGAAATATCTACAAATCATATAGGAGAAGGGAAGGTTTTTATGAATTTATTGATAGCTGGTATAAGCGGAGTAATGGGGCAGAAAATTTATAAATTAGCAGTGGAGGACAATTACTGGAGTAAGATAGAGGGTGTAGATGAAAAAAATCCTTTTGATAAAGTTGAGGAAGTGCCAAATGTAGTTATTGACTTTTCTCATCCAACTGCACTTCAGGGAGTTTTAAAATATTGTGTAGATAATAAGGTGTCTTTGGTCATTGGGACTACTGGCATCGAAGCTGAACAAAAACAGCTGATTGAAAAAGCTTCAGAAGTAATTCCTATCCTACAGGCCACCAATATGTCTTTAGGAATGAATATTATGTTTTCCTTAGTAGAACAGGTAGCATCTATTTTAAAAGGCAAGGTAGATATTGAGGTAGTGGAAGCCCATCACAATAGAAAGAAGGACGCACCATCAGGTAGTGCCACTACCATTGTAGAATCCATCGAAAAAGGCCTAGGGGAAACAAGGAAACATGTCTATGGCAGAGAAGGTCAATGTCCTCGTGAAAAGGGAGAAATTGGTGTTCATGCTATTCGTGGAGGAAATATTGTAGGTGTACATGAAGCTAGTTTTATTCATGACCTAGAGACTGTAAAAATTAGCCATGAAGCCTATGATCGTTCTGTATTTGCTCAAGGGGCATTAGAGGCTGCTAAATTCCTTATTGGTAAGGAAAGTGGAATGTACGATATGAAGGATGTTTTGGGTCTAAAATAATAGTAAAAAAACTTAAGCTGCCTTTCAAAAGAAGGCAGCTTGGTATTGTAGATACCTGTATAGAATATAATAAAACCTTATGATTTATGGAAACATAAGAAAAGGGTAATATAAAAAACTAGAGGAGGAAGATAGAAAATGGATGCAAGAGAAATTATACAATACATTAAAGACAGCGAGAAAAAAACACCGGTAAAGGTATACTTAAAGGGGCAGTTGAGCCAGATAGAATGGAGCAAGTGGCAGGTAAAGGACTTTATTCAAGGAGATAGCGGCGTAATCTTTGGGGAGTGGAAAAACATTGCTGAATTGTTAAAGGAAAATCAAGATAAAATAGCTGACTATGTACTAGAAAATGATAGAAGAAATTCAGGTGTTCCACTATTAGATATGAAGGATATCCCAGCAAGAATCGAGCCAGGGGTTATTATTCGTGAAAAAGTAGAAATTCATAAAAATGCTGTTATTATGATGGGTGCTGTCATCAATATAGGTGCGATTATTGGTGAAGGTACCATGATTGATATGAATGTGGTAGTAGGCGGCAGAGGAACAATTGGTAAAAATTGTCACATTGGAGCGGGAGCAGTGGTGGCTGGTGTAATCGAACCACCTTCAGCGACACCTGTTATCATTGAAGATGATGTAGTTGTAGGAGCAAACGCAGTTATTTTAGAAGGTGTAAAGGTAGGTAAGGGTTCAGTTGTGGCAGCAGGAGCTGTTGTAACATCAGACGTGCCTGAAAATGTAGTAGTGGCAGGAACACCAGCTAAAGTTATTAAAGAAATTGACGATAAAACAAAGTCAAAAACAGAAATCGTACAAGAACTTCGAGATTTGATGGGGGCGTAATAAAAAATGGAGATTGTGGTACAAAAATACGGAGGCTCATCTTTAGCTACGACAGAAAAAATAAAAGAAGTAGCTGATAAAGTCATTAAGAAAAAAGAAGAAGGATACCACGTCGTAGTAATTGTTTCTGCTATGGGTAAAACCACGGATGAGTTGATCTCCTTAGCCAAGGGGATCACAGATCATCCAGTACCACGAGAAATGGACATGCTATTAACTACGGGAGAGCAAATGTCTATAGCACTGCTATCTATGGCCCTAAATGCAAAAGGATACTCAGCAGTATCCTTTACAGGGTCACAGCTTAATATTCAAACTACCGCGATTCATCAAAAGGCTCGTATCAAGGATATTGAAACCTCTAAGTTAATAAAAGCCTTAGAAGAAAATAAAATTGTAGTGGTGGCAGGATTTCAAGGAGTTACAGAAGAAAACGAGTATACAACATTAGGACGTGGGGGTAGTGACACTTCAGCTGTAGCCTTAGCTGCTAAGCTAAAGGGTTCCTGCGAGATTTATACAGATGTAGACGGAATCTATACAATGGACCCACGAAAGCTAAAAAGAGCGAAAAAAATAGAAAAGATCAACTACGAAGAGATGATGGAGATGGCTAGCTTAGGTGCTGGTGTTATGCATTATCGTGCCGTGGAATTGGGTCATAAATATAAGATTCCAATCTATGTCGCATCTACCTTTTCTGAAGAAAGAGGAACGATTATAACAAATGGAGGAGATACTTCAATGGAGGAAACCTTAATTACTGGGATGGCTTCAAATGTAGATGACATACAGGTCACGCTGCTAAACATACCTTCCTCTACTGCCAGTTTATATAGATTATTTGGAGAGTTAGCAGAGGAAGAAGTAAATGTGGATATGATTTCACAAATGCTTACAGAAGACAAGAAAATGAACGTCAGCTTTACAATTCCTAAAACAGATCTTCATATTGCAGAAGAAATTGTAGAGAAATGGCGGGAAGAAGATCAGACAATCCAGTGGGAGGTTAATACTGATATTGCTAAGATCTCCGTAGTAGGACTAGGGATGCGTTCTCATTCTGGCGTAGCTGGGAAAGTGTTTGAATTGATGGCAAAAAATAATATTGAAATTAAAATGGTGACAACCTCTGAAATAAAAATAACTTGGGTAGTTGATCAAAAAGATGAATTAAGAGCCGTTGAAGTAATCGGCAGCGGGTTTGGATTGGAGATGGCAGAATGAAAAAAGATTGGATAACACTGGATCAAAAATATGTTCTTCCCACCTACGGTAGAATGTCTATCGTTGTAAAGAAGGGGGAGGGTATGTACATTACAGATGAAGAGGATCATACCTATCTAGACCTATTCTCTGGCTTAGCAGTAAATGTACTAGGACATTGCCATCCTCTACTTTTAGAAGAATTAAAGAATCAAAGTAATCAATTTGGACATATTTCAAACTTTTTTTATAACAAACCGGCTATAGAGCTGGCAGAAAAATTAGTAGAGGCAACTTTTCCTGGGAAAATTTATTTTGCTAACTCTGGTGCTGAAAGCACAGAAGCAGCAATAAAATATATTCATAAATATGGACAAGAAAACAATCGACAAGGAATTGTTGTATTCAAAAACAGTTTTCACGGAAGAACCCTAGGTGCATTGAAACTAACTAGAATGGAAAAGGTACAACAAGACTTTCCTACTCCTGGTTTCCCTGTACATGAGTTTGAGAAGGAAGACCTACAGCAATTAGAAGAAGTTTTCAAAAAACATCAACCAGCCGCCTTATTATTTGAACCTGTATTTGGTTCAGGAGGGCTACAGGTAATTTCTGTAGAGTTTATTGAAGGTGCTAGAGCTTTATGCGATCAATACAATGTTTTACTATGTATGGACGAAATTCAAACTGGTATGGGAAGAACAGGAGAACTCTTCGCTTACCAATATTCCAATGTTACTCCCGATGTATTGTTATTTGCAAAAGGTGTTGGAGGAGGACTACCTCTTGGAGGAATTTTGGTGGCAGAAAAGCTTGCCCACTACTTCAAAGAAGGAGATCATGGCACTACCTTTGCACCTAGTCCCATCGCTTCAGCTTTAGGTAAGAAAACAATGGAGATTTTACAGGAGGGAATCCTCGCTCAGTCTAAAGAAGTAGGAAACTACTTAAAAACTGAGCTAGAGAGGTTAAAGGATCAGTATCCAGAAATCATAGGAGAGATCCGTGGAAAAGGATTAATGCTGGGAGCTGTTATCTTAAAAAACCATGAAATTCTTAAAGGAAAATTTATAGAAAAAAATATCTTAGTGAATATGACCAATGTAAATATACTAAGACTGCTTCCATCTTTAATTATTGAAAAACAACATGTAGATACTTTTATTGAAAGTTTTGAAGAAATTATTAAAGAATGGTAAGAATATAGTTAAAGGGGCCAGTAGGTCCCTTTAACTTAAAATTATAGAAAAACAATAAAAAATACTTGATATTTATATATAATCTATGTTATACTTAAATAAGTATGGGGGATTAGCTCAGCTGGTTAGAGTGCTTGCTTGACATGCAAGAGGTCGGTGGTTCGAGTCCACTATTTCCCACCAAACTTCTAAAAAAGACAACCTGAAATTATTTTAGGTTGTCTTTTTTATTTTTTTATCTGTGATAAAGTAAAAAAACTACTATTCATTGTACACATGAAAGATAACAACAAAAGTGAGTTAGTGTTTGGGAAACTTCCGAAAAATTCCTCGTTAGAAAAATGAAATTCCATATCTGAAAGTATGAAGCTTTAAAGTCCATTCTGATGAGTCTAATTATATAAAATAGTGATTTAAGGCTCATTACAACAGCTAATTATGAAAATCTTTTGACTTTTTCGGAGGTTTCTCTGGCATGATTCTTTACATAATAACCTCAGTGATGTAATGCTATAATGCAGAAATGGGTGATTATATGGTAGCAACACAGAAAAGAAAGAAGATAAGGCTGAAAGACTATAAGTATAGCGAAAATGGAGTGTACTTTATTACTATATGTACTAAGAATAGACAAAATCTATTATGGGATGTAGGGGCGACCTGTGGTCGCCTTAATATAGAACCACCATTATCTGATCTTGGTAAAATTATTGATGGGGAGATACATAAAATTGATTCCATATATGAAAATGCTGAAATTAACAAATATGTAATTATGCCGAACCATATACATATGATTATTATATTAAATGAGGGGATTAGGCGACCACAGGTCGCCCCTACAATATCACGAATTTTGCAACAGTTTAAAGGTTCTATTACAAAACAAGTTGGATGTTCAATATGGCAAAAATCATTTTATGACCATATTATTAGAAATGAACTGGATTACCAAAAAATATGGCAGTACATCGATACGAATCCAGTAAAATGGAAAGATGATCAATACTATATATGACAGCTTATCTTTTCTATGGGAAATAAAATAGACAAAAAAGAATGACTATATACGTAATATAGCCATTCTTTTTTTATTTTCTAAAATATCAACACTTACCATTAACAAAGCCAAAAAATTAAGAAAGAAACACATAAAAATCTTCCAAATATTCCAACAAAATATTGACATATGTCACAAATAAAGTATAATAAAAGTTAAAAGTGACATATGTCAAAAACTAATTGGAAAGAGGTGAAAAAATTATGCCTAGACCACGAAAATGGAGGAAAGTCTGTTGTTTGCCGGAGAGTGATCGATTTGGGCCGCTTGATGCTGTGAATAATGAGGAACATTTTGTTGTCATGACTATTGATGAGTATGAAACCATAAGACTGATTGACTTAAAAGGCTTCACGCAAGAAGAGTGTGCAGGTAAAATGAATATTGCACGGACAACTGTTCAGGGGATTTATAATGATGCTAGAAAAAAACTTGCAGAGTCACTAGTGAATGGTAAGGTGCTGAGGATTGAGGGGGGAGAGTATAAGCTTTGTGAAGGTATGGAAAAATCCTGTACATGTGGTGGATGCCGAGGACTTAGATGTGGCGAAGCCTTTGCGGAGGACGGTTTTGAGTAAATATAGTTTGATTATAGACTATATAAGAAACTTATCGGAAGAAGAAAAAATAAAAACTGGACAAAAACTCCCTTCTGTAAGATTGCTTGCAGATAAATTTCAATGTAGCACTTTAACAGCAGTTAGAGCCTATAAAGAGCTAGAGCAAGAACATTTTATATACTCTGTTCCTAAAAGCGGCTATTACTTGGTGTCGAAGCATGAAAAAAAAGAAGATCTAAGTAAATCTTCCATATACTTTTCTACAGTACTTCCAGATATACGTGTATTTTCTTATGATGAAATTCACCATTGTCTAAATCAAGTGATGGAAAGAGATAGGATGCAGTTATTCTCTTATGGAGAAATTCGAGGGTTGTCTTCTTTAATCGAAACCCTTATGAGGCATCTCCAAGACTATCAAATTTTTTGTAAATCTAATCAAATTGTAGTTACCTCAGGAGTACAGCAAGCTGTAAATATATTAGCTAATCTTCAATTTCCCAATGGAAAAAATACTATTCTAATGGAAAATCCTACATACGATAGAATGATTAAAAATTTGCAGTTATATTCAGCTAGAACCATAGGGATTAATAGAGATTTTAATGGGATTGATTTGGGTGCGTTAGAAAAAATTTTTCGAGAAGAAGATATCAAGTGCTTCTATATGGTACCCAGATTTCATGATCCAACCGGCGGTACTTATTCAATGGATCAAAAAAAAGAAATCTTAAGGTTAGCACAGAAGTACGATGTCTATATTTTAGAGGATGATTACTTTCCGGATTTGGATACCAATACCCGCAATGATCCCATCTATTCACTAGATAATACAAATAGGGTAATTTATCTAAAAACCTTCTCAAAAATCTTATTACCTGATCTAAGAATTGCAGCAGTAGTCTTACCGGAGATACTAATACCACAATTTTTAAAATATAAACAGTGTACGGATATTCGTACCTCCGTACTCCGCCAGGGGGCTTTAGATCTTTATATAAGTAATGGCATGTTTAAACGCTCAGTAACACGCTTAAGAAATATCTATAAAGATCGCATGGATTATTTAAAGGATATTTGTAGTAGTTTTGATAGTGAAATTTTAGACGTAAATATTCCAGATACTGGTTTTTTTCTTTCGATGCGATCTTCCAAGCCTATAGATTATGACATAATGCTATCTAAATTTAAAAAAGATGATATTATTATTAAAGATATTCGAGAAAGTTATTTACAAAAAAATCAAGCAGTAGATTTATTAAAAATTAGTATTTGTAAGACAGACAATAGTCAAATTAAAGAGGGCATTTTAAAAATATATAATTACTTCCTAAATCAAAGAACACTTCCAGCTAAAAGAAGCAAAGACTACGTTACCTAACTAAATAGTGGGGGAGATAACTTAGTGAAGTATTGGATAAAAGCAAACCTAGCTAATTAAATCTAGTAATATTTACATTTAAACGCTAGGTTTGTTTTTTTTATCCGAATTTTTGGTTAGGGTATAAGACCCTATGTACTTTCCGATGCTTCAATTGGCTGGAAGGAATTCACTGAGTTTATGCCTCTGCTTCTGCAAGTGATAATCCTAAAGCTTCACGCTTTTCTTCTATTCTTTCAATCATCTGCTGTGCTGCCTTATATGGATCAGGCTCAATATAAAATCTAGCTCCTACCACAGCCTCTGCTTTATTGGTCAACAGATCAACTACCGCGGCACTACCAGTTACAGGGGGAGCTACACCAAGCCAGGTATCGATACCGGATGTGACGACATAGGTTCCAATGGAAACCGCTTTTTCTGACATCCATTCTGGTGCTGCACCAACTACTGGCAAGGCACTCATATCTACATCTAACATTTCAGCTAGTTCAGCTACTAACATAAGTATACGACTGATATCAACACAAGAACCCATATGAAGTACCGGTGGTATATCTACAAGTTCACATACTGTTGCAAGGCCTTTTCCAGCAAACTTTCTGGCTTCCTTACTCATCAACCCTGCTTTTGCTGCTGCCTGTGCGGCACAACCTGTAGTTACAACAATAACATCATTTTTGATTAACTCCTTCATCAGTTCTATATGTCCGTAGTCATGTTTTACTTTAGGATTATTACATCCAACAACCCCTGCTGCTCCTCTTAATACACCAGCCTTAATAACATCTGCCAGTGGTTTTAAGGTTCCCATTGGGTCAATATGAGAATTCACTACTTTATCTAGCTGACTCTTTATAGATTCAACACTATATCCAACTATCGCTGGAGATTTTGTCTTAGGAATAAATACTTTTTCTTTGTCTCTATTTTTAAAGTTGAGAATAGCTTCTTTAACGATTTGTTTAGCAGATGCCAAAGCCTTTTCTTCTTCAAATTCTATATGGGTTGCACCTGAAATTTTGGCCTTTGGAGATGTGGTAATAAATTTAGTGTGATAGCACTTTGTAAGTGGTGAAAGAGCTGGAAATATACATTGAACATCCACGATGACAGCTTCTACTGCTCCTGTAATTACAGCAAGTTCTTGTTGAGCAAAATTTCCTGCTATCTTTACACCATGTCTCATAGTAACTTCATTAGCTGTACAGCACATACCAGATAAATTTATGCCTTTTGCTCCTACTTCTTTTGCCAGCTGTAATAGCTCTGGGTCTTCTACCGCTAAAACGATCATTTCAGATAAGGAAGGCTCATGTCCATGTACAATGATGTTTACCTGATCTTCTTCTAAAACCCCTAGATTTGCCTCTGTTTCTCTAGGCACAGGAGATCCAAACAATATGTCGCTAAACTCTGTACCGATCATAGAGCCTCCCCAGCCATCAGCAAGGGAAGCCCTCATTCCCTTATGTACTAAATCCTTTGCATCAGCACAACACCCTATATGGGTAGAGTGCATAATGGTTACGATTTCTTTATCTATAGCACCGGGTTTTAGTTTATTCTCATCCCAGACCTGCTTTCTTTGTTCAGGAACCCTTTCTAGAAGTCGTAAAGATCCAAAAGGTTTTCCAAATTCATTTAGTGCAACTTCGGCTACTTCATGGGCTATGTCATAAATATCTCTGTTTTCTGTCGCTACTTCCCATTCTTTAGCTAAGCTTAAAAGCTTTTTCTCATCCGCTATTTTATAATTACCGTCTCTCTTTGCCATATGTAAAACATGTGCTATATCTCTTCCGTGGTCAGAGTGGGTAGCTAGTCCACCGGCGATCATTCTGACTAAGTTTCTAGCAACAATAACATCTGCTGTGGCACCACAAATACCTTTTTGTGCCCCTTTACCTGCCGTAGGACTTATTCTACAAGGTCCCATGGCACATATTCTGCAACAAAGACCTTCTTCCCCAAACCCGCAAGGCGTTTTCATGATTTTTTTTCTATCCCATAGCGTTTCGATTCCTTCTTTTTCTGCCTTTATCACCAGCGCTTCTGTCGTAGGATCGATTGAAAAGTTTTTTTCTTCCATAGCAAATATCCCCCTTCAGCATTTGAAATGTAAATATCCCCTGATAAAATGATAGAATCCTATTCCACATAGAATATGCAGAATGATTGTTGCTTCTAGTATAATTATAAATGAAGCTTGTAATCAAGAATAAAAAAACTCATGTGTATTAATACAGATAAACTACAGTATTCAGGGTTGTGTACTCAGAATATTCTGTTGCATTAAAAGGAACTAAAGGGAGAGTTGGTTAGTATAATTATCAATAAAAATAAATAAAAATACAGAATTGACTCGCTATCTAAATAAAAATCAGTGTTTATACGAATCATGAGAGGAGAAAAATATGAGGACACTCTCTAAAAGGAGAGGTTGGTATTTGATTACTTATAAAGGAAGTGTATATCAAAGATTGTCGAATAAAAGACTTTTAATTTACAGAATTTAGTGATAAAATAAAGTTTAATAATTATAACCCTACTATAGATGTGCCTTTAAAGCTAAATTTTAATATACACGGTCTACGGTTTTGCCCAAAAACCATGGGCTGCAAATGTAACCCTTAGTATATTAAAAATTAAGTATAGGGGTACACATCTATAAAAGATATATATTTATTTAAAGTACTTATGAGGTTTGGGAAAATAAGGAGGGAAAACTATTGTTAGATCAAAAAAATGTTTCGTTTCTTTTAAGTGAATTAAAAGAAGCGAATAAAAATATGGCAAATGTTGTGAAAAGCATTGAACAAATCACATCACAGACAAAATTGTTGTCTCTAAATTCCGCTATTGAAGCTGCTAGAGCAGGGGAAGGGGGAAGAGGATTTTCAGTAGTAGCCCAAGAGATACAAAAACTTGCTGATAGAAGTTCGGAAGCCAATAAGAAGAGCAATATGCTGATAGGCAATATCCAGGAGAAGGCCAATGAGGTTATTGCTGTAAGGACAGCGGATTTAGCTTTTGATATTATAGATAAAATAGATAGAAACTTATTCGAAAGGAACTGTGATGTACAAGCTTGGGCAACCTTTCATTTTATTAAAAATGCATTGATAGAGAAGAGTAATGAAAATACTGAGGGTGCTATCAATTTAATCAACCGTATTCTTGATATTTATGAGGTTTATTATGATTTGTTTTTAGTAGACATCAATGGTGATATGGTTGCTACTGGCAGAGATAAAAGCCTAATAGGCACCAATAAAGCTCATACTGAATGGTTCAAAAATACAATAGAAAAAAATGATGTGTATGTAACAGATATGTACTATTCACAAGATGTAAAAGGATATACAATTTCTTATTCTTGTCCTGTAAGAGATGGAAATGGTAAAATCTTAGGGGTGTTTTCTACACGGTTTGACTGGAAGTTTATCTATGATATTATAGATAATGCAAAGATTAGTGAAAAGGGAAATATTTATGTGATCAATAAAGAAGGTGTTGTGATTGCTTCTAATGACAGAACACGGATATTAAAGGAGAATCTAAATCATTTTAAAGCGGTACAGGCAGTATTAAAGGGAGATGAATATGGGTATACCTTGGAGAAAGACAAAAGTGGCAGGATGCAGCTGATTGGTTATGCTCATACGAAGGGATATAATGCCTATAAGGGAAAACAGTGGTCAGTAATAGTGAATGAGCCAATGGAATAAAAATTATATTTTGAGTTCAGGGAAAAACATCTATCTAAGTAGAAAGGATAGATGTTTTTCTTCTAGGAAATAGATTCACTCCCTTACAATTTATAGAAACCATGTGCTATAATAATATTTAGATAAATACATAATTTTAATTCAATTTATGCTAGAAACTTCAAGAAGTACCATGGCAAAACTTAGAGAAAAAGGCAGAGTATTAAAGGAGTGGAAACTTTGAGGGAGAAAACGGGAGAAAAAATAGAGACAGTATTATTACAAGCGATGGATGATATGAAGAGGGATATGGAAAAACGACAAATAAAAAGAGAAAGCACTTTGTGGAGAAAGATAAATTTTCCATATACTTTCAAAGAGATGTTAATGTCTCTTACAAAGAATGAATTAACAGAAATTAGACAAAACTTGAAAATTCAGGGGGTAAGTGGCTTTAAAAAACAGCCATTAGTAGAAGTATTGAATGAAAAAATGTTTGAAGATTTTCCCATGGTTTTATGGAATTTAGATCGTGGGAGGTTTGAGTTAGTAAAAAAAGTTGTAGCTAATAATGGTGCTCTTTATAATACTTATTTAAGAAAACATCAAGTAGAGTATTACCGCAGTAGAGGGTTAGTATTTTCGGGAACAATAGAAGACAAAAAGGTATTAACAACGCCAAAAGAATTTGAGGAAGCGCTAAGAAGTATCGAAAATAATCAAGAGGTCCTTGATAAGTTAGAACGTAATGAAAAATGGATTCGTTTAACCTATGGCCTTTTATATTATTATGGTGTTTTAGACATACACATATTAATTCCTATGTTAGAGGAGTTAGCAAACTGTTCCATTATTGTACCAGAATATTTAGAGGTAATAGAAGACTCAATAGACTATTATAGACAAATCATAAGGGTTGATGGGGGATATTGCCACAAAAAAGTTTCTGATGTTGAAAAGCTTAAGGAAGAACAGAGACAAAGAACAGATTTAAACTACTATCCTTTTTCCTATGATGAAATATATGAAGCGGGGGGGATTGGATTTGTTGATAGGAATGATGCTTATGAGAGAATGATGAAACTCATTAAGGATCATTATAATATCATGCCTAATGAAGCTGGTAGTTTAGTGGAAGAGTGTATATATGCTATTCGAACTGGAGAATCCATTAACAACATAGCACAGTTTATTCAGCGACATTTGGAAGTACCTAATTTTGAAACAATGAAAAGGTTTACAGAAGAAATTATTTATCTTAATAACAATACAAGGCAGTGGATGATTAAAGGCTATACCCCTGAAGAGTTAGCTCAAAGAGAAAAGCCACATCTTATGCCTACGAGTTCTGCAGGTAATGGCGAAGTGTTTAATATCAAGACAAAAAAGAAAATTGGAAGAAACGATCCATGCCCTTGTGGAAGTGGAAAAAAGTACAAAAAATGTTGTGGATAGATAATACGGTATTATATCATAAAGGAGAAGACAAGATAAGTGGGTTGTCTGATGAATATAACTCTGCAAAGAAGTTACAAATTCTAAAATTATGCTAGGGGGGAAGGAAGATGTTGCAAGTTCGACAGGGATATAGTAATAATCCAGATATGGCCAGTGCTATTGAAGAAGTCATTCACCAGATTCAACAGCAGCAAGTTAAATTTGTTATATTTTTTTCAAGTATGAAGTATGATTTTCAGCAGGTTTCAAAGGAAATAAATGCAGCTTTTGAAGCTGCAGAAGTGATTGGAAGTACTTCTGCAGGTGAGATAGGAAAACAGGGTTTTTCTAATGAATCTCTTGTTGCTATGAGTATTTCATCTAGTGATTGGTATGCCTCCACAGCGGTTATTGAAAATATTCATTCAAAGCCTATGTTGTACAGAAAAAATGTTATACAAGCCTTCGAAAAAACTGGATTAAATCGAAGTGATCTTAACTTGTCTAAAAAAGCCTTTGGAATTTTACTAGTGGATGGTCTCCAGGCAGCAGAAGAAATGGTCTTATCTGTAATTCACTCTATTTTTGAAACAGATCAATTTCCTCTAGTTGGAGGAAGTGCAGGGGATGATCTAAAGTTTACCGAGACCTATGTAAGTGCTAATGGAAAAGTATACCATAATGCTGCTGTACTCACTTTTGTAAAAACAAGTCATCCCTTCTGTACTTATCGAGAAAATATCTTTGAACCTACGGAACATGCCTTGCTTATTACGAAGGCAGATATTCGAGGAAGAATTGTTTATGAGATGGATGGAATGCCTGCAGCAGAGGCTTATGCCTCAAAATTAGGTATCCCGACAGCAAGTCTAGCAGAGCAAATGGCACGTTATCCTATTGGGCGTATGTATGCTAAAAAAATCTGGATATCTACTCCCTTCAAAATATTAGAAAAGGGTGCTATTCAGTTTTATAGCCAAATTTTCCCTAACACCATGGTCACTATATTAAAACCTATAGATCCTGTTTTGGCGGCTGCTCAAACAGTAAAAAACATAAAAGACCAATTGCCAGAGGTGAAGGGCGTTATTGGATTTAACTGTATTGTAAGACTCCTTCAATTTGAAAAGGAGAAGGCCTGTGAAAAAGTTTATAAGGAACTATCTCATTTGGGAGAAGTGGTAGGGTTTACTACTTATGGAGAGCAATATGGGAAGGTGCATATTAACCAAACCCTTACTATGCTTGCATTTGGAGAATAGTATACGCCGCATAAATACTGAAGTTTGTATATTTAAGGGGGGCCAATCTTGTGAAATGGAAATTTTTTAATAAAGCAGCTAAAGAAAATCTAGAAGGCGATCATGCCAAAACTGTAGTAGTTCAGGAAGGCCTAGAAGACCAGGAGAATCAAGAACACCAGCAGGAACTATTAGAGGTTGTTGTGGATGTCACTAAGCTTATTCGAAAAACAATTGAAAAAACCAGTGAGACCAATGGTTTTATTGCTCAAAAAAATAATATCATGGTGCAAAATGTTATACAAGAAAGTGCAGCGCTTCAGCAAGCGGATGCTAATGTAAGCGAAGTAGTAGCCCATATAGAAAATATATCCCATGTTACTGGGGAAGTAGCCAAAACAACCAATGAGGCCTTTAATTTAGCAACCCAAGGCAATGATATTGTAGCTTCTCTAGGGGAACAAATGCAGGTGATTGATACCACCTTTAAACAATTTCTTGGAATTATAGATCTATTAAAAAGCAACTCAAAAGAAATTGAAGGTTTTACCAATACCATACAAACAATTTCATCACAGACAAACTTACTTTCCTTAAATGCTTCTATTGAAGCAGCACGTGCAGGTGAACATGGCAGAGGTTTTGCAGTGGTAGCAAATGAAGTAAAAAAGCTTTCTGAAGAAACGGTACAAGCCTCCAGTGAAATCAATCAAAAAATACAAACTATGACGAAAACCATGGAGGAGACTTATAGTAAGATTGAAAAAAGTGTAGAAGAAATATCTAAGGGGATGGAAATAACCAACCTTACAGAAAACATTTTCGATGGTATGTTGAAGTTTCAGACTCAAATAAAGGACAAAATGAATGAAATTTGGAGCACCACAGAAACAAACTCTAATAAGATCGCTATGATTGCTGAAATATGGCATCAAATATCCAAACATGCTATGGAGAATGCAGGCAGCATGGAGGAGTTAGCTGATAAAAATGAAGAACAAACGGTTCATTTTATAGATTTATTATCTTTTGTTTATCAAATGGAGGATATTTTAGGAGATTTAAAAAAGGAAATAGTTCAGGATATCAAGAAAAACAATAACAACTAAAAATAACTGTGATAAAAAAAGCTCATTTTTAGGGAGTCCCTATATCCCTAAAAGACAAATAGAGATAAAGTCAGTCTCCAATACAACGGGACTGACTTTTAAAAATTTATTACATGGTTATAAATATGTGGTTAATAAAAAAACAGATGAAGTAAACAATGTACTTATGTAATGAATCGGATGTAGGAGGAGAAAATATGAAGAGAGTAAATGAAATTTTAAACCACCCTCAATACAATGTGTATCTACAAAAAAATATGGAGGCTGAAAAAGATCGTATCTTTTGCCGCCATAACCTACAACATTTTCTAGATGTGGCAAGGGTAGGTTACATTATTGCTCTTGAGAAAAATCTTAAGGTATCAAAGGAAATCATTTATACAGCGGCTTTGTTACATGATATTGGTCGATGGAAACAATATGCTGATGGAACAGATCATGCCCTTGTTAGTGCAGAATTATCAAAGGCTATATTAAGGGATTGTAATTATTCTGACAATGAGACGCATCTGATACTAACGGCTATAGAAAAGCATAGGAAAGGAAAAAAGCTGGTATCAGACCTGGACTTTCTTCTATATGAAGGAGATAAAAGATCTCGACCCTGTGTAGAATGTAAAACAATTGAAGGATGTAATCGATTTGAAGAGAATGAAAAGCCAGAAATTCAGTATTAATTAGGGCATATGGAAAGGAAAACCTGAGGTGGAAAAAATAAATTGTTAAAAATTTATCTTTTGTTTTCTGCGTATTTAGACATGTATATCCAAGTCTTTGCAAGAGATGTAGGCGGTTGTTGCTGTGAAAAAAGTCTAACAAACATGCTTTTTTCGACGATATTCACAGAATTTCGTTTGACGATAAAGCTTGAAAACGTGTATAATTTAGTTGTAAAAAAGATTATAAAATTTTGCTTTTATTAATTGGAACTATCACTAGATAGTATCTAAAAATTTAAGGGGTGAAGGGCTTGATATTAATGATTGACAACTATGACTCATTTACCTATAATTTGACACAATATTTATCCAGTTTAAAAGAAGAAGTTGTAGTATATCGTAACGATTGCATTACAATAGAAGACATAGAAAAACTAAATCCAGACATTATTGTACTATCTCCTGGACCATGTACTCCCAATGAGGCAGGCATATGCATAGAGGTAGTCAACAGATTTAAAGGAGAGATCCCTATACTAGGAATATGCCTAGGACATCAAACTATAGGACAAGTATTTGGTGGTAATGTTATAAAGGCTATAGAGCCTGTTCATGGTAAAGTGCATCCCATCTATCACACCGACGAAGGGGTGTTTAAAGGATTAAATAATCCTTTAAATGTCACTAGGTATCATTCGTTAGTAGTAGATCGAGAATCTTTGCCAGAGTGTTTTGAAATTACTGCGGAAACCTCTGAAGGAGAGATTATGGGGATAAGGCATAAACATTATAGGATTGAAGGTGTGCAGTTTCACCCTGAAGCAATCTTAACAGAAATGGGTATGGAACTTTTAAATAATTTTTTAGTGACAGCAAAGCAACAAGAATTGGTTTCAGCAAGCTAAAAAAATCCCACCTGAGTTCTAGGTGGGGATATACTTTAGAAGAAAAATCACAATAAGAGCGGGTGAAAAAATGTACGTAAAAGAAATAAATACTGCACTAGATAGTTTTCAGTTATACACAATTTTTAAGGAGGAACCCTATAGTTTTTTCCTAGATAGTGGTATGGCGGATGGAAAGCTAGGAAAATATTCTTTTATTGGGTTTAATCCTCTTATGGTATTTAAGAGCAAAAACAAAGAAATCACAATAGTAGAAAATAACATGAAAGAAACTTTTTATGGTAATCCCTTCGAAACATTAAAAGAAGTATATACAAAATATAAAATGGATTATAAAAGTGAATTTCCTTTTGTAGGAGGGTTTGTAGGATATTTATCTTATGATTTATGTCATCACATTGAAAATCTACCGAGAACTGCCATTGATGACGTGAAAATTCCTGACTGCTACTTTGGTTTATATGATGGTATTATTATTGTTGACCACAATACGAATCGTACGTATCTAGCAGCTTTAGGGATAAATGAAGATGAGGAAAATATTGTTAACAAACTATCAAAAATAATATATGAAGAAGAGACAAAAGGTGTTAAAATAAATATAAGTAATAAGAGCCAATCAGTAGAATTTAAATCTAATTTTACAAAGGAGACATACGTTAACGCTGTTAATAAAATAAGAGATTATATTAGGGCAGGGGATATATATCAAGCAAACTTAACGCAACGTTTTGAATGTGATATAGACCAACCTCCCTATGAGTTATATGGAAAGCTTAGAAGTATTAATCCAGCTCCTTTTGCAAGTTTAATTGATTTTGGAGAAGGACATATTGTAAGCAGTTCACCAGAACGATTTATACAGATCAAAGATAATGTGATCGAAACACGACCCATCAAAGGTACTAGACCTAGAGGAAGAACACCTGAGGAAGACATAGCCAATAGAGAAGATTTACTAAACAGCGAAAAAGATAAGGCAGAGTTGTTGATGATTGTAGACTTAGAAAGAAATGACCTGGGCAGAGTAGCAAAAACTGGTACCGTCAAGGTAACTGAGTTGTTTGTATTAGAAGAGTATGCAACAGTGTATCATTTGGTTTCTACAATACAGGCAGAAATGAAGGAAAATTGTGATGTTATCGATTGCATTACAGCTACTTTTCCTGGCGGATCTATCACTGGTGCTCCAAAGATTCGTGCTATGGAAATTATTGATGAACTAGAGCCTACTCAAAGAAATATCTATACGGGTTCTATTGGTTATATAGGTCTAAATGGGGATATAGATTTAAATATTGTTATCAGAACAATTATATGTAAAGATGGCAAAGCTTATTTTCAGGCAGGTGGAGGTCTGGTATGGGACTCAGACCCTCAGCTGGAATATGAGGAAACGCTACACAAGTCTAGAGCGATGATGGAGGCTCTAAATAGTTAAAGATAGGAATTAAGGTGAAAAAAATGTATATTTCCGTAAATGGACACTTACTTTCAAAGGAAAAAGCTGGGATATCACCTTTAGGAGAGGGACTTTCCTATGGCTATGGTGTCTTTGAAACGATAAAATTTCATGGTGATAACCTATATTTTTTCAAGGAGCATATAGAGCGGTTAAAAGATGGTTGTGACAAAATAAGTTTGCAATTTAACCTGGAGATAGATTTATTAAAGAAACAATGCTATGCGTTGATACAAAGAAATCATTTAACCACAGGTGTACTAAAAATTTCCTGTATAAAAAATGCAGAAAAAAAAGAAGTTATTTTATCTACAAGAGAAAATAAATATACCAGTGAAGACTATAAAAAAGGTTTTAAGCTATGTTTTACTAATATAAAAAGAAATCCTTACTCTATTTTAACTTACATTAAGTCTAACAACTATATGGAAAATTTTTTAGTAAGACAACAGGCATTAAGCAATCAGTACGATGAAGTGGTTTTTACCAATGTACATGGAGAAATCTGTGAAGGCACTTTATCTAATATCTTTTTTGTTAAGGATGGTATATTGCATACACCATCTATAGACTGTGGTATTTTACCAGGAATTATGAGACAAAAAATTATTGATGTTGCAGTGGATGCGAAGCTGTCAGTTGCTGTTGGAAAGTATACGAAAGAAGATATAATGATGGCAGAAGAGATCTTTATTACGAATTCTCTTTTAGAAATTATGCCGATATGTCAAATACAAGATAAAGAAATAGATTTGCAGAAAAATCATATTACTCAGAAGTTGATCGAATATTATAACCAGTATATAGATACATTAGACTAAAAAAAGGAAGAGGGAGAAAAATGGATAAACCAAAAATAGAACGTGCCATAAGAGACATACTAGAAGCGATAGGAGAAGATCCTGATAGAGAAGGATTAATAGATACACCAAAACGTATTGCTAGAATGTATGAAGAGATATTTATGGGGTTAGAGGCTGACCCTAAAGAACATTTAGACATCTATTTTCAAGATGAAAAACATGAGGAGCTGGTTTTAGTAAAGGATATATCTTTTTATTCTTCATGCGAACACCATTTGGTACCTTTTTACGGAAAAGCCCATGTAGGGTATATTCCTAAAGATGGTAAACTAACAGGCTTAAGCAAACTAGCTAGGGTAGTGGATACTATAGCGAGAAGACCTCAACTTCAGGAAAGACTGACTTCTATGATTGCTGATACGATTGTTGAAAAGTTACAGCCTCAAGGAGTAATCGTTGTAGTAGAAGCAGAGCATATGTGCATGACCATGAGGGGCGTAAAAAAACCTGGAGCCAAAACCCTAACCTCTGTAGTAAGAGGTGTTTTTCAAAAAGATGCAAAAGCAAGAGCAGAAGCCATGGCATTAATTGACTTTGGTAGGTAAATTGGAGGTTGTTTCAGATGCAAAATATTCAATACTATCCAAATAGAAAAATAGAATTAAATTGTGGACAGTACACATTGATGTTGGGGTCTAAGACCTATGTCATGGGCATTTTAAATGTAACACCAGATTCTTTTTCAGATGGTGGAAATTATCTGAATGTTGAGAAGGCTATAATACATGCACAAAAAATGGTGCTTGAGGGTGCGGATATTATAGATATAGGGGGAGAGTCTACTAGACCAGGAGCTGGTGAGGTTTCTGCTGATGTAGAACTTAGCAGGCTCCTTCCAGTACTAGAAAGGCTGGTAAAGGAAGTGAAGGTTCCTATATCTGTAGATACCTATAAGGCGGAGGTAGCAGAAAAAGTGCTACAGGCGGGTGCGCATATCATCAATGATGTATGGGGTTTACAGAGAGACTTGGATATGGCAGGTGTTATTGCAAAATACGACGTTCCTGTTATTGTTATGCATAATCAATCAGGAACAAAATATGACAAAGATATTATGGAGTCTATCAGTGACTTCTTTAAAAAATCTATTAACATGGCTTTGGAAGCTGGAGTAAAAAAAGAAAAGATTATTCTAGACCCAGGAATAGGGTTTGGAAAAAACCCTGAGCAAAACATGGAAATCATGGCTAGATTAGGAGAGTTTAATGCACTAGGTCATTCTATTCTATTAGGTACTTCAAGAAAATCTATGATAGGGAAAATTTTAGATTTGCCTCCAGAGCAAAGAGTAGAAGGAACATTAGCTACATCTGTCATGGGTATTGTACAAGGTGTTGATATTATTCGTGTACATGATATTGTAGAAAATGTAAGAACGGTTAAGGTCACTGATGCGATCGTGAGGTTAAAACAACATGGATAAAATACTTTTAAAAAACTTAGGATTTTATGGTTATCACGGAGTATTGCCAGAGGAGAATGTTCTAGGACAAAAGTTTTTTTTAGACATTGAGTTGTATGTTGATTTAAAAACGGCAGGAAGCAGTGATGATGTTGAAGATACTGTTAATTATGCCGAAGTGTATAATATAGCAAAAGATATTGTAGAAAATAAAAAGTTTCAATTAATAGAAGCCTTGGGAGAAAATATAGCCAATGCTGTTTTGAGCCAATTCCCTGTGGTAAAGGAGATTTTAATTACTATACGAAAACCAGAAGCACCTGTCAGGGGAATCTATGATTATTTTGGTATAGAAATAAGGAGAAAGTCAAATGGCTAAAGGGTATTTAGGTTTGGGAAGCAATATGGGGGATAAAAAAGAATATTTAGATCAAGCGGTGGAGCAAATCAATCAACACCCATCCATTACTGTCACAAAGGTATCCTCTTACTATGAAACAGATCCTGTAGGATATACGGATCAAGATGTGTTTTTAAATGTAGTTGTAGAGATTGATACAGACCTACCTCCCTATGAGTTGTTGTCCTACTGCAATGAGATTGAAGAAATACTACAACGAAAAAGGCTTATAAGGTGGGGTCCAAGAACTATAGATGTAGATGTTCTACTCTATGAAGACTATACTTCTAATGATGAAAAGTTAACTGTACCTCATCCTCGTATGTGGGAAAGGGCTTTTGTAATGATTCCTCTCTATGAAATTGCAAAAGATATTACCAACAATGGCGAGCATATAGAGGAAATAATAAAAAACCTTTGTAAAGAAGGAATTAGGAAGGTTGACTATGGCGGATAAAAAAATTTTAACCGGTGAAAAGAGAACAGTACAGGTTGGAAAGATAAAATTTGGTGAAGATCATCCTCCGGTATATATAGCAGGACCTTGTGCTGTGGAATCAAAGCAGCAGATCATGGAAACTGCCGCTGCGTTAAAGGAAATAGGTGTAGATGTTTTAAGAGGAGGAGTTTTTAAGCCTCGCACTAGTCCCTATGCTTTTCAAGGTCTAGGCAGAGAAGGGTTAGAGTATTTAAAAGAGGCGGCAGAGGTTGTTGGTTTGCCCATCATAACAGAACTAATGGATGAAAGTCATATGGAGGTTGTATCGGAGTACGCTGATATCATCCAGGTAGGATCAAGAAATATGTTTAACTACTCTTTATTAAAATCATTAGGTAATGTCAATAAACCAATCTTTTTAAAAAGAGGTATGTGTGCTACGATAAATGAATGGATAATGGCGGCTGAGTACATTGCTGCCCATGGTAATCAAGACATTATTTTGTGTGAGAGAGGCATCCGAGGTTTTGATAATTATACTAGAAATACACTAGACTTAGCTGCTGTACCTATTATGCAAAAAGAGACAGGTCTGCCGGTGGTTGTAGACCCTAGTCATGCTACAGGTATTAGAGAGTTGATAGCACCCATGTCAAAGGCTGCTTTAGCCTGTGGGGCTAATGGTTTAATGATAGAGGTTCACCCTAACCCTTCTTGTGCTTTAAGCGATGGGCCGCAGTCATTGAACTTCCAAGAGTATCAACAATTACGACAAAGTTTATAACTTGCTTCTATAAAAGTCATATATATAAATATATGGCTTTTATTTTATACCAATAAGAAATTATAAATTTGTTATATCAATGATGGTATCACGACAAAAAAGTCTCATCTAAATCTTTTCGTAACACTCTTCTTGTAATTGAATACTATACTAAATATAGAGAACTTTCGGGGAATCGGGGATAAAAATATTAAAGAGGTGATTCGTTGAATGATTCAAGAAGAGAGCAGAGGGAAAATAGTCACAAGAAAGTTAATAAGACATAGGGTGAGCTTAACTTATCCTGAGGTAATAGACTTAGAAGATAAAGAAGTGGAGAAAACAATTAATGACTTTATCCAAGAAGAAATATACAAAATGATTATAGAGCAGGGGTATGAGGAAGATTATACAAAAGAGTTTTGGGGAGAATATAAAGTAAAGCTTAAGGAAGCTAATATCTTAAGTATGTTAGTATACATTAATTCTTATTCGAAAGGAGCAGCCCATGGATTAACTGCAGTGAAGGCAATTAATGTGGACCTAAGCACTGGGAAAGTCTATGATCTACAGGACTTGTTTATAAAGAACAGTGATTATATCGAAAAAATTAATGAAGTGATAAAGGAAGAAATTATTGAAAAGAATATACCACTTTTAGTTGAATTTGAAACAATCGATAAAAAACAAGATTTTTATTTAACTAAGGATCATCTAACTATATTTTTTCAACTATATGAGTATACTCCCTATGCCTACGGTATACCAGAGTTTGAAATCCCCTACACCGTTTTGGCATCTACTATTGAGGAGAGCAATCCTATGAAGGCTTTTATTCAGTGAAGCTATTTATAGATAACCAATTTTATATCTTAACAAAATAAGACCTCCTGCGGTTTGAGAAATGAACACTGTAGTCATTTCCTGCAAATGCATCCAGAATGAATTTTCTTAAGCTTGTAGTTGGTTATCTATAAATAAATTATTGCTTATATGACACATAAAAAATATCTGTACAACTTAAGTAAAATAATTTCACATTGGACAGGGAGACAGAAAAATTGTCTCCCTGTCATACATTTTTGAAAAATCATTATAGAGTATACAATGAATAGAGGATAGATACAATAATGAATATAGAGAGATTGAAATTTTATTTATCATATAAAAGGCAGGTATTGTTATGGATAAACCGAAAAAGGAAACACAGGTAATCGTTGGGATGTCTGGGGGAGTAGACTCCTCCGTGGCAGCTTTGTTGCTTAAGGAAGAGGGATATCATGTCATCGGAATATTTATGAAAAATTGGGAGGAAACTGATGAGTTTGGATACTGTACAGCATCAGAAGATTACGAAGATGTAAGACGAGTATGTGATTATATAGGTATTCCTTATTACACTGTAAATTTTGAAAAAGAATATTGGGATAAAGTATTTGCTTATTTTTTAGAAGAGTATAAAAAAGGACGAACACCTAATCCTGATGTGATGTGCAATAAGGAAATAAAATTCAAAGAATTTCTTCAACATGCTATCAAACTTGGCGGTGATTTCCTTGCAACAGGACATTATGCACAAATCGATTATAGGGAGGGAGAATATAGACTTTTAAGGGGGAAGGATGAAAACAAAGATCAAACCTACTTTTTAAACACATTAGGTCAATATCAGCTTTCTAAAGCAATGTTTCCTATAGGAAAATTGACAAAGGAAGAAGTAAGGAGCATTGCAGAGAAAAAAGGATTGCCTACAGCTAAAAAGAAGGATAGTACAGGAATTTGTTTTATCGGTGAAAGAAACTTCAAAGAGTTTTTAAGCAGATATTTACCAGCCCAACCAGGAGAAATAAGAAGTCTATCTGGTGAAATAAAGGGTCGGCATGATGGTCTTATGTATTATACCCTTGGACAAAGAAAAGGCCTAGGCATAGGGGGAAGTGGCTCAGGAGAGCCATGGTTTGTGGCTGAGAAGGATTTGAAAAATAATATATTGTATGTTGTTCAGGGGGAAGAGCATCCTGCTTTATATACCTATGGATTATTGGCAAGTGACCTACACTGGGTAAGCGAAAAAGAAAAGCCTAAAACGATAGAATGCACTGCAAAATTTCGCTATAGACAACAGGATCAAAGAGTTGTAGTAAATATTACAGGAGAGGGTAGCTGCAAAGTAACTTTTAAAGAACCTCAAAAAGCTGTAACGCCAGGGCAAGCAGTTGTTTTCTATGATGATGAGGTTTGTTTAGGAGGGGCAACTATTGATAAAACCTTTAAAAAACATGAGTTGGTCTAAGGATTGTTTTGTCTTATACAGTAGACTTTGGTAAAATAATACATATAGCAAAGGGGGGGGATATTATGCAAATACTAAAAAATGAGGAAATGAGAAAGTTAGATGAACTGGCTATACATACTTATAAAATCCCAGGAATTATTTTGATGGAAAATGCCGGTATTTCTGTAGTAGAGGAAATAGAAAAGTGCTTAATAGCAAAGGAGAATAAAAAAATAGCTATTATTTGTGGCGTAGGAAATAATGGCGGCGATGGGTTCGTTATAGCAAGACACTTTCTTAATAAAGGTATTGAAGTTACCACATATATTGTAGGGGATTTTTCTAATATCAAAGGAGATGCTAAAATCAATTTCGACATATTAGAAAAAATAAAGGCCCCTATTGTGAAGTTGATGGACAGTAAGGATATCGAAGAATTTGAAAAAGATTTATCTCAGCACAGTATACTGATAGATGCACTGTTAGGAACTGGTTTACAAAGAACTGTAGAGGGAATCATGAAGGAAGTAATTATAAAGATGAATCTCAGTGGAAAAGAAATCATAGCCGTAGATATTCCCTCTGGTGTAAATGGCAATGATGGGAAGGTACAGGGTATAGCAGTAAAGGCAACGAAAACCGTAACTTTCCAACTTCCTAAGATAGGCAATATACTTTTTCCAGGAAGTTACTATGGTGGAGAATTATCAATAAAAAATATTGGCATTCCTAAAAAAGCAGTAGATTCTATGCAATCTAAAGTCCACCTGATCACTGAAAATATGGTTCAATCCATCCTGCCTAAAAGATATGCCGATACCCATAAGGGAAGCTATGGAAGGGCTTTTATCATAGCTGGATCTATTGGTATGTCCGGAGCAGCAATTTTAGCTTCAAAAACTGCCTTAAAATGCGGCACAGGACTGCTGAGGACTGCGGTTCCTAATAGCCTTATTCCTATACTGGAAAATCAATTAATCGAAGGAATAACCCTTCCCTTAGAAGAAATGTTAGAAAAGGGTATACTGGATTACATAAAAGAAGAAAATGTTATAGCGATAGGGCCTGGTTGTGGCAGAAGTCAGCAATTTGAAGAGATATTACATACTGTAGTAAGAAATGCAACAGTCCCCTTGGTGATCGATGCAGATGGACTAAATATGCTGGCAAATAATATAAGCTTGCTGAAGGACTTAAAGGTACCTTGCATTATAACCCCTCATCCGGGGGAAATGTCTAGGCTAACAGGATTATCTATTCAAGAAGTGAATGACCATAGATTGGATATTGCAAGAAATTTCTCAGAAAAGTGGGGTGTGATCACTTTATTAAAAGGAGCAAGAACCGTCATAGCGAATCCTCAAGGAGAAGTTTTTATCAATAGAACAGGAAATCCCGGTATGGCTACTGCCGGCAGTGGAGACGTTCTCACGGGGATGATTACAGGACTTCTTTCTCAAGGTGTAGAACCACTAAAGGCTACTATGGCGGCAGCATATCTTCATGGCACAGCAGGGGATAGGGCAGCAATAAGATTAGGAGAGTATAGCATGATGGCAGGTGATATTATATACGAAATACCAACAGTGATACAGGAAATTATGAAAAAATAGCATAAAACCAGCTTAGAAGCGGAGGAAAATCCTCTGCTTTTCTTTTTCTCTAAATATAAATATATGTCTAAAGAAAATAATTTATTACAATAAAAACACCAAAATGCCGTAAGTGGAATAGTATAGTATTACAGGAAAATTTCTGTATTATCTTAAAGAAGGAGGAAATATCTTATGATGCATACACCTTACCCTGGCATATACCCTATCCCCTTTATGCCTATGTATGTAATGTTAGCCCATGCTTATGTACCTTATCAAACCTATATGAACGCTTATCCTTTAACAGAAGCTTTAATGAAGGGTACACTTTTCCCAGAACTATATCAACCTTATGTTAAACGTTGGGAGGGTAAAAAGTAATGAAAGAAAGAATGATTTTGATGCGAAAAATTCAGGACGTAGAGTTTGCTTTAACTGAATTGCAGTTATATTTGGATACGCATCCCTTTGACCAAAAGGCTTTAATGGATTTCAACTGTTATAGCCAACAGTTATTGATGCTAAAACAACAATATGAAATGTCCTACGGACCTCTACTACAATATGGATTTTCACCTAGTCCCTATCCATGGAAGTGGCTAGATAGTCCGTGGCCGTGGGAAGAAGAATTTTAACTTGGAAGTATAAGGAGGAAAGTATATGTGGATTTATGAAAAAAAATTGCAATATCCAGTTAAAGTAACCTGTGGACCTAACCCTAAGTTAGCACAATACTTATTAACACAGTATGGTGGTCCTGATGGGGAACTATCAGCGGCTTTAAGATATTTAAATCAAAGATATACAATTCCCACCAATGAGGCAAAGGGATTATTAACGGATATAGGTACCGAAGAATTGGCTCACGTTGAAATAATTACTACTTTGATCTATCAGCTAACAAAAGATGCAACTGTTGAGGATATGAAGGCTGTAGATATGGGTTCTTTCTACGCCATACGTGATGGTGCACTATTCTATTCGGATTCCAATGGTGTGCCTTGGACAGCAACCTATATTCAAGCTCATGCAGACCCTATCACAGACCTACATGAAGATATGGCAGCTGAGCAAAAAGCTCGTGCTGTATATGAGCATTTATTAGATCTTACTGATGATCCTGGGGTAAAAGATGCCTTGAGATTTTTGAGAGAAAGAGAAGTTGTACATTATCAAAGATTTGGGGAAGCATTGAGAATTGTGCAAGAATATATGCAGACAAAAAAAATTTTTTAAAGCCAATGTAAAATAAGGGTGCCGAAGGATGTGGTGCCCTTATTTTGTAATCAAAGGAAAAAAATATTTGGATAGATGATTTGTTTTATAAAATACTATATAAATAACATACTATGTAGTCTAGGAAGGAGAAAACTATGGTTACAAGATTATTTGTTATTGCAGTTACACCTAGTATTGCTATTGCAATAGGACTATATTTAACAGATAGATATGATAGAGAACCACTGTCTTTGCTTGCAAAGGTATTTGTCTTAGGTGCTCTATCGGTTATTCCAGTACTGGTTGTACAAAGGCTTCTACTAAGTATTAATATATTTGCTGGTTTATTAGGAATTGCCTTTGTTTCTTTTATTGTAGCGGGCTTAACAGAAGAATATTTTAAAAGAGCAGTGGTTTTATATACTGCTTATCGCAGTAAACATTTCAATGAAAAACTAGATGGGATTATTTACTGTGGGTTTTCAGCCCTTGGATTTGCCACAGTTGAAAATATTATGTATGTAGTTTTTAGATTTAGCAGTAATTATTATGTAGGCATTATGAGAGGAATTTTATCTGTTCCAGCCCATATACTTTTTGCAGTAACAATGGGTTATTACCTTTCTCTAGCGAAATATACTGAAGAAGAAGAAGTGAAAAGAAAATATTTTCAAAGATCTTTATATATTCCTGCGATATTTCATGGATTATTTAATTTTATTTTAATGGCCCAAATACCTCTACTAATGGTTTTATTTATTCCCTACGTCATTTATTTGTGGAGATTAAACTTAATAAGATTGAACCAATACACAAAACATAGTAGAGATCAGTTCAATCGAATTATAGAAGATGAAGATCAGTAAACAAAAAAAACGACATATAGTCGTTTTTTTATCGTTCACCAGCTATAATTCTTACAATATCCTTTAATTCAGAATTGTTAGGAATCGTAAAGGTGCCGGATTTAAGTTTCAGTAATAAGTCTAATTCTTCAGCAGTTTTAATAAAGTCGTTGGAGCTCTCAATTACACCATTATCTAATAGAATTGTTGCAATGCCAGAGGCAGGCGTTCCTGACGGGATCGTGAAGACTTTGTCTTCTACTACTGCTGGTTCTACTGGTTCTACTGGTTCTGTTGATTCTGCGCTATTTTCCTCAAATTCTTCCTCAGCTTCTTCTTCAATTTCTTGAGAGATTTCTAATTTTTCTTCTTGAAGGATCTCAGGGGAAGAGTCAATAGCTATTGCAGTACTATTACTGTCAAACCAATCTCCTAAGTTAAAAACCACTACACCAACCATAAGAGAAGCAATAACAACAGCTATAAAAACATCGCTAAAATCATGGAGTAAATCTTTAATTTTTTCCATTTGTTTACCACCTTTGATTAAGTAATTATGTATTAAGCATATCACAAGTATGATCAACTTTTCAATAAAAGTATGAATGTAAATATTAACACAATTATTTAGAAGTATTTAAATATATTACATAATATTTGCTTTAGCAGTTATAATATGACTAAAATGATAATATACAATTAGTAAAATCAACAAAAAATACAATAGGGATTATTTTAGGGGAGGGTAAATCATGTCAAGGCGTATAAAAAAAATTACTACAGTAGAAGATTTAGATAAGATAGTGAAAAAGTCTAAGAAAAAGCCTGTTTTCATTTTTAAGCACGATATTACTTTATCTGAAAGTGAGGAAGCATATCAACAATACATTGAGTTTATAGAAGAAAATGAAGAAGATGTTTTATTTTGTATGGTGGATGTTAGAGAATATGTAGAGGTCTCGGAGGCGGTAGAAGAAATATTAGAAATTAACCATGAGGCACCACAGCTTATGTTGATCATGGAGGAAGAGGTTGTATGGGATGATCAACAAAATAATATTACTTCAGATAACTTAATTGAGGTGGTAAACGAATTTATTTCTATATAAAGTAATTTTATTTAGTTGCTTTAAAAATACCACAGTGTTAAAATAATTAAAGGGATTTCTTGCAAAGTAGAACAGGGGGACAAAGGATGAAAAAAGAAATTATTGAGTGGATTAAAACCATTGTGTTATCACTAGTGATTGCACTAATTATAACAACTTTTATAAAGCCAACCATCGTAAAAAACTACTCTATGATACCAACACTAGACGAAAATAACTTTTTGATAGTAAATCGTTTGTTGTATAAGCAAGGCACACCAAGTCGTGGAGATATTATCGTGTTTCGTTCTCCACTGAAAACTCCTGCTGGAAAGGATAAATTACTAATTAAAAGAGTAATTGCCCTACCAGGGGAAGAGATTGTAATAAGTGATGGCAGCGTATTTATTAATGGAGAATACTTAGAGGAACCTTATTTAGTGGATTCGTATACGGAGGGTAGCATAGATGCAGTGATCCCAGAAGGAAAGATATTTGCTATGGGTGATAACCGAGGGAATAGCTTGGATAGTAGAGATGATATACTAGGATTAGTAGATATGGAAGATGTGATTGGAAAAGCTTTTTTACGCTTATATCCGCTAAATAGAATAGGATTTTTAACTACGTATCTTCCAATTAAAAGTGCTTCTATAATTGCATTAAATTAACAAAGTTTTATAGGAGGCTAGACTTATAAAAATCTTCTAAATTGCAAAATATATAGATATACGCCTGTGAATTTTAATCTATCAAATTTTAAGTTTAAGGCATATGGCTGTATATTGAAAAAAGTTGAGGAGGTTGTTATGAGATGAAAGTAAGAGATATTATGACAAGTCATGTTTCAGCTTCAAGTGCAAATGCTAGTATTGATGAAATAGCAAGAAAAATGAAGGAACTAAATGTAGGATCTATTCCTATATGTGATAATCAAAACCATATTATAGGCATTGTAACTGATAGAGATATCGTGGTAAGAGGGATTGTTGATGGATTTAGAGTTTCCGACAATATAGACAAAGTAATGTCAAAGGAACTAATCTTTGTTTCGCCTGATACTCATGCCCATGAAGCAGCGAGAATTATGGCACAAAATCAGATTAGAAGGCTGCCAGTTGTTGAAAATGGAAAGCTAGTAGGTCTTGTGGCTATAGGCGATTTAGCAGTTAGAAATATTTATGTTGATGATGCAGGAAAAGCTTTAAGTGATATTTCTTTACCAAGTCGGCCTATGATGTAGTCTTATGTTTTCTAAAATGTTCCCAGTACATATTGCTGGGAACATTTTTTGTGATAGCTTTGCTATTGAAGGTGTATAAAAAAATTTCTAAGGTAAAAATATACTTAAGAGTTTTATAAAGCTAATTTGAAAAAATAGAATTGCTTTTGATAGTATATACTAAAACATTAAAATAAAAAAATAGAAAAAAAGTACATATTACCATTTAAAATAGTTTCTAAGCGTATACTAGTAGAAATGGAAACTTTATAAAAGACAAAAAGGAGAGAGATTGATGTTGGAAAAACTAGTAATGGTTAAAAATAAGTCTGGAATTCATGCTAGACCTGCAGGCAAATTAGTTAAGGAAGCTTCTAAGTTTAAGTCAGACATTTTTATTGTAAAAAGTGATAGTGAATTTAATGCTAAGAGTATCATGAATGTTATGAGCATGGGTGCAAAAATGGGAGAAAATGTACTTATCAAGGTATCTGGTGAAGATGAAAAGGAAGCTTTTGATGCTATTATAGATTTAATTGAAAGAGGTTTTGACGATTTTGATGAGTAGTAATTTTTTTAATTTATTAGGAAAAAAAGGTATATAATATGTTGTAGAGAATAATATGAATAGGTCTAAAAAATTTCTATAGGGGGACACTTTCCATGGGAAGTAAAAAGCTGCAGAACGATATATCCATCACGATAAATGAGCAAGGTCCATATAAATACGAAAGAGGCATCTCATTAGAAGAGATTTCAAAGGATTTTCAGCACAATGTAAAGTATTTAATTGTTGCTGCTCTTGTAGATAATGAACTAAAAGAATTAAAGTATACGCTAGATGAAGATTGTGAAGTGAAATTTATTGATTTATGTTCTTCTATTGGTTCTAGAATCTATCAAAGGAGTTTGGCTTTTGTATTTATTAGAGCATGTTTAGAAATTTTTTCAAGCTGTAAAGTTTCAGTAGAACACTCTATCAGCAAAGGATTATATTGTGAGGTGCACTATAAAAGGCCAATAAATGCCGAAGATGTAGAGAGAATCCAACAAAGAATGCAAGAAATTATTGAAGAAGACGTTGTCTTCGAAAAAAGCAGGATTCCACTAGACGAAGCAAAAGATATTTTTAGAGATTATGGACAAATGGGTAAGGTAAGATTACTAAAATATAGAGAAAAGCCTTATATTAACATTTACCAATGTGGATGGTTGAAAAACTACTTTTATGGTTACATGGTGCCTTCTACAGGATATTTAAAAGATTTTAAATTACATTATTATGCCCCAGGTGTTGTTTTGCAATTTCCAAGGTTTGAAGATCAAGGGCAAGTTCCAGACTTTCAAGAACATCCAAAATTATTTAAGGTATTTAGAGAAAGTGAAAAATGGGGGGAAATTTTAGAAATTGATTATGTTGCATCTTTAAATGATCTTATAGTTACTCAAAAAGAAGGAGAATTTATTAGAATTGCTGAGGCATTACATGAAAAGAAAATTGCAAAGATAGCCGATAGCATTACAGAAAATATTAAAGAAAAACGTGTTGTTTTAATCGCAGGTCCTTCATCCTCTGGAAAAACAACTTTTGCTCAACGTTTGATGATTCAGTTAAAGGTAAATGGTATCAAACCTATTGCTATTTCTCTCGATGATTACTTTGTAGATCGTGAAAATACACCTTTAGATGAAGAGGGCCAGTATGATTTTGAATCTCTTTATGCAATTGATTTAAAACTATTTAATAGAGACTTGGAAAGAATACTTAGCGGCGAGGAAGTAGAAATACCTACCTTCAATTTTCATACAGGCAAAAGAGAGTATCGTGGGCATAAGATTCAGATTCAAGCTGACCAACCTATCATATTAGAAGGAATTCATGCTTTAAACGATCAGTTAACTGCTGCTATTTCTAAGAACAACAAATTTAAGATATATATTAGTGCTCTAACACAATTGAATGTAGATGAGCATAATAGAATTCCTACCACCGACACTAGATTAGTAAGACGAATCGTCAGAGATAGTAAATTCCGTTCTAATGATGCAGAAACTACTTTAGCTATGTGGTCATCTGTAAGACGCGGAGAAGAAAAAAACATTTTTCCTTTTCAAGAGGAAGCAGATACTATGTTTAACTCTGCACTGTTTTATGAATTAAGCTTACTAAAAAAGTATGCAGAGCCTTTGTTGAGGCAAGTGCATAATACAAGTACTTACTATTCAGAAGCCAAGAGATTATTAAAATTCTTAAATTATTTTATATCGTTAGAAAATGAAGAGGATATACCAAAAACCTCTATCTTGAGAGAGTTTATAGGGGGCAGCAGTTTTCATAAAGAAGAAAAAAAAGAAGACTAACAGCAGGGAGTTAGGGAGATTTTCCTTATCTCCCATTTTTTAAAATTTTTATTCTGTAGGAAAAATTTGTTCTAAATTGCAAAGAAAATGTAGTAAATAATATTAGGATAACATAGCGTTAACTTAAACCATAATTTGTCATCCTGAGGGAAGCAAAGCGGCGTCGAAGGATCTTAGTAGTAGCAAAAATCTTCGTTATTCCAAGATCCTTCGCTACACTCAGGATGACATTTGGAGAGAATTTTGGTAATAATTGTGTTAAGTTAACGCCTATGATTAGGATATTAAAGGATTTTCAGCAGGTGGCTAGAATTAATAAAGATAGGTGATTGAGAATGGAAAATACATTAATGGTTATTAGTTTTGTTCTTATCATATTAGGTGTTATGGGAATTTTTTTGCCAATTCTGCCAGGACCTATACTGGTATTGGTGGGGATTGTATTGTATGGATTTGTTACAGACTTTGCTGTGATCTCCTTATACTGGATCGTATTATTTTCCATTTTAACTTTTATCACCATAGTAGTAGATTATTTAGCATCTTTTATGACAGCTAAAAAATTTAATGTATCCTCTTGGGGAATGATAGGTATGTTTATAGGAGGATTTTCAGGACTTGTTATCCTAAATGTTGTAGGGTTGATTATTGGTCAAGTGGTGGGCTTGACACTGGGAGAACTTTTATCTGGAAGAGAATGGAAAGAATCTATAAAGGCTGGCGGTGCAGGTGTTATTGCCTACTTTGTTAGTCTTGTGGTGAAGTTATTGATAACAGCTATTGTCGTTGGAATTTTTATTTATCTTATACGATAAGGAGAAAAAAATGGAGAATAAAGAAAATATGTATAGGGTCCATGTGTTATTATTTATTGCAGTAATAGGTGTTTCTTTTTCTGCAATACTTATTAAAAATACAGCAGCCCCTGCTAGCATTATTGCTATGTATAGGATGCTGATTACTTTTTTTCTCTTTCTTCCAGTTGCCCTCATAAAAGGGAAAAAGGAGATACAAGAACTTGTTAGAAAAGATTTTTTGCTTTGCTGTGTTAGTGGATTGTTTTTGGCGCTTCACTTTATTACTTGGATGACTTCCCTAAAGTATACGACAGTGGTATCTTCAACAGTGCTTGTAGGGTTACAACCTATCTTTACCGCAATCATTGGATACATGCTATTTAAAGAAAGGTTAAGTAAAAAAGGATTTCTGGGAATGTTGATGGCTATTGGTGGTAGTAGCATGATGGGCTTTTTAAGCTTTCATGCTGGGAGAGGCCATTTATATGGAAATATTTTAGCTCTTTTAGGTGCTTTTTTTGGTGCATTGTATATTATTATAGGGAGAGGCATAAGAAAAAAGATATCTACACTAACCTATGGGTTCATTGCCTATGGTACTTGCAGCTTATTTTTAGTGATAATGAATATAGTACTAAAACTTCCTTTTACAGGCTATACGCCTAAAGATTATACTTTGTTTTTCGGAATGGCAGTTTTATGTACTATTGGTGGACATACAATTTTTAACTGGGCCTTGAAGTATATTGAAGCCAATAAAATAGCCACCACCAT
This sequence comes from Clostridium aceticum, assembly GCF_001042715.1. NCBI lineage: Bacteria > Bacillati > Bacillota > Clostridia > Peptostreptococcales > Natronincolaceae > Andreesenella > Andreesenella acetica. The sequence continues at coordinate 1,011,721 of NZ_CP009687.1, forward strand.
GTTGGGGGAACCAGTAGGAGCCACTTTTTTAGCTGTTTTGCTTTTAAAAGAAATTCCTAGTTTGGGGCAAATCCTCAGTGGTATTTTCATATTATCAGGACTCTACATCTTTATGGGTACCGACAAAGAAAAGACAGAGCCTCTGGTTACCTACAGTGAAGGATAGGTATACGCTCAGGATGATAGTTTAAAAGAAATTTGGTAATAATTGTATTAATCTAACGCCTATGATAACTGAAATTAGTTATAATAGTTCTACTTTTGTATGTGAAATAAGTAACAAGATAGTGTATAATTAAAGTAACTTATCTAGATTATCTAAACTACTTTTGTAGCAGCCTCATTTACCTCTTTTGTGGTCAACTTCAGTTATAAGTGCCTATCAATAATTTAGGAAGTGATAGTATGAAAAGCATCAATTCTCGTTACTATAACTTACTGAAAAAGATCATAATTACCTTAGGGCTTTTTTTAGTCATGGACACCTTTATACTTGGTATAGCTAATGTAGAGGGAGATTCTATGCATCCTACTTTAAACACCTCCGATAGAGTCATCTTTTTAAAACTTCCTTATTTTCGTAGAAATATAAAAAGAGGGGACATTGTTATATTTTCTCCCCCTGAAAGCTTAGGCAGAGAAGATGAATTCTTCGTTAAAAGAGTAGTGGCGGTAGAGCAGGATATGTATATTATACAAAATGGTGTTTTGGGGATTAATGATACAGAAGTGTTTGAAGATTATATTTGTCCGGAAGATTATATAGACAAAGATTATTGTTATATAGAGGGTATTGTACCTGAAGATAAACTTTTTGTTTTAGGAGATAATAGAAATAACAGCAATGATAGTAGAAGATTTTGTTGTATAGGAAAAAGACTTGTTAAAGGTAGGGCAATACTAAGAATATGGCCGCTAAATGAAATAACAACTTTTAGTAATCCTTATAATTAACCTCAGTCACCCTTGCTAATGTGGTGACTGAGGTTGTTTTTAGAATCTGCTTGAAAGGGATGTATTAGAGTGAAGCTAAAAGATCAAATCAAAGATTATGGAAAATCCATCGGTATAGACCTACTAGGTTTTACAAGTGCTAATGCTTTTGAAGAGATAAGAAGCATCTTAGAAAAGAGAGAAGCGTTAGGACATCTTTCTGGTTTTGAAGAAAAAGATATAGAACTTCGTATTGATCCTAAGAAAACCATGACAGATGCTAAATCAATTCTTGTGATAGGGTTGTCCTATTACAATGAAAATATTAAAAAGAGCGAAAATCACGAAACAGAATTTTCTGGTGTGCTAGCCAGAACAGCTTGGGGGAAGGATTATCATTACGTTTTAAAGGAGAAGTTAGAAGAAATTGCTGCCTTTATTCAGAAGCAAGACAAAGACTTTCAGTATAAGATTTTTGTAGATACGGGACCTCTAGTGGATCGACAGGTGGCCTATAGAGCTGGTCTAGGGTGGTATGGATACAATTCTCTTCTAATTAATGAAAAATATGGTTCTTGGTTTTTCATAGGTTACATGCTGAATAATATAGCTTTTGAAGAAGACAAGCCATTAACAAACAAAAACTGCCAAGGGTGTAATCTATGCATAAAACATTGTCCTAAAGGAGCCATAGAAGGTCCTTATGGGTTTCATGCTAAAAAATGTGTATCTAATTTACTACAGCAAAAAGAAGATATTGATGAAGAAGACAGAAAGATTCTAGGAAAAAACCTTTATGGCTGTGATATCTGTCAAAGTGTTTGTCCCCACAATAAAAAAGCAGTATTGATGACGGAAGGTGATTTTGCACCTCAAGTGGTTTCTCCTACACCAGATCTAATAGAAATACTTTATATGTCTAATAAGGCTTTTAAAGAAACCTATGGAACAACTTCAGCAGGATGGAGGGGCAAGAGGACTCTTCAAAGAAATGCAATTATTGCTCTGGCAAACAATGGAGATAAAAAAGCAATACCTCATTTACTACCTTTATTAGAAGATGATAGGCCTGAAATAAGACGATATGGAATATGGGCAATTTTTCAACTAGACCCCTTCACCGGCAAAGAAATTTCCAAGGAAATGAAGAAAAAAGAGCAGGATGAGAAGGTACTCAATACAATAGAGGATTGCCTTAATAAAATATTTTCCTCTAAAAACCAATAGATTTTTTCTTTATAGTAGAATATCACCTTCTTTTTGAATAGTATGTTAGTGAAGGTGATTTGCTGTAAAGGAGGGACCTATATGAAAAAATACCCTGAGCTAACCTATAAGCATGTTAAAAGATATTGTGCTACTGAAGACTTTGACTTTAAAACAACAGAAGAAATAGAGGCTTTGAAGGGAATCATAGGACAAAAAAAGGGAGAAGCTTCTATGACCTTTGGCTTGGAAATTGATAACCCCAGTTATAATATTTACATTGGCGGCAACAAGGGAACCGGTAGAACTACCTATACTAAGAAGATTATCAGAGAAATTGCTAAAACAAAGCCTGAACCTGACGATTGGTGTTATGTCTATAGTTTTGAAAACAATGGCAAGGTGGTAGCATTGAACCTACCAGCTGGTAGAGGCAAAGAGTTTCAAAAGGATATGGATGAGCTTATAGAAGACCTATTAACACAAGTGCCTCAAGCTTTTAATAGTGAAGATTATGATCGGAAAAAAAATGAGATTATCACAGATTATCAAGAACAAAAAAATAAATTATTATTATATCTAACAGAATTTGCTGAGAAAAAGGGGTTTAGCATAAAAAGTACCAGCACTGGATTTGTATTTGTTCCTTTAGAAAGTGGAGAAGAAATGACCGATGAGGACATTAAACAATTAGACAAAGAAGAAACCCAAAAACTAGAAGAACAACTTCAAGAAATCCAAAAAACTGCCCTAGATGTTCTTGGAAAATTAAAAAATCTAGAACGTATTGCAAAAAAGAAATTATTGCAATTGGAAATGAGGGTAGGGTTGTTCGTTGTAAAACCTCTAATTCATGAGCTAGTAGAAAAATACCCTCAGTGTCAGAAGATCGTAGAACATTGCTATAAAGTAGAAAAAGACTTGATAGAAAATATCGGAAATTTTATTGAGGAAGAGGAAGAAGAAGAAGCTATAGCAGTAAAGAAAAAAGAAATTGAAGCTTTCGTTAAAAAATACAAAGTGAACCTACTGGTAAACAACAGCAGTATAGAAGGAGCACCTGTAATTATTGAATTTAATCCTACCGTCAACAAATTAATTGGTAAAATCGAATATGAAAATGTTAATGGTATATTAAAAACTGACTTTCTCCATATTAAACCAGGTGCTATTCACTTGGCTAATGGAGGTTATTTAGTATTAGAAGCAAAACAGTTATTAAGTAACCCTCATGCGTGGGAAACTCTAAAGAGAGTACTTCATACAAAAGAAGTTACTATAGAAAATATGGGTAATCAATTAGTAGATGTAGCTTCTCTAAAGTTAGAGGCTATTCCAATAGATTTGAAAATTATTTTAATTGGCAGTGAAGAACTGTATCATCTATTATATCAGTACGACGAAGATTTTCAAAAATACTTTAAGATTTTTGTAGATTTTAATAGCGAAATGCAAAGAACACTTGAGCATGAGAAAGAAATGGCGGCTTTTATAAGCTCCTATGTAAAGTGTGCAGAAATGAAACATTTTGATGTCTCAGGTGTGGCTAGGATAATAGAGTATAGTTCTAGACTAACAGAGAACCAAAACAAGTTGACAACAAGGTTCAATAAAATTATAGATGTGATCACAGAGGCTAACCAATGGGCAAAATTAGATAACAGTTTGTTGGTAACAGGTGAACACGTGGACAAAGCTATACATGAAAAATGGTGTCGACTCAATAAATATCAAAATAGAGTTGAGGAAATGTTTGAAGCAGAGAAAATTTTAATCGATATAGAGGGGAAAAAAATTGGTGTTATTAATGGATTATCAGTAATTAGCTTAGGGGAATATACTTTTGGCAAACCCAGTGTTATTACTGTCACCACTGCTGTAGGAAAGGAAGGAATCGTAAATATTGAAAGGGAAGTAAATCTAAGCGGAGATATTTACGATAAGGGAGTAATGATTTTAACAGGTTTTTTGATGCAAAACTTTGCACAAAACACCAACTTAAGTATTTCAGCCCGTATTTGCTTTGAACAATCTTATGGAGGTGTAGATGGAGATAGTGCATCTAGTGCAGAATTATATGCGTTATTATCAAGCTTAGCAGGAATTCCCATAAAACAACATATTGCTGTAACTGGCTCTGTAAATCAAAGGGGATATATACAGCCTGTAGGAGGTGTTACTGAAAAAGTAGAAGGATTTTATAGATTATGTAAAAAAAGAGGACTTACAAAAAACCAAGGGGTAATGATTCCATATCAAAATATTGAAAATCTAATGTTATGTGACGAGTTGGTGGAAGCCATAAAAAAAGGTGAATTTCATATTTATGCTATAAAGCATATCAATGAAGGTATAGAAATTATGACAGACGAAAACTATGAAAAAGTATATGAAGAAGTAAGGAAAAAAGTAAAATATTTTAACAAAGTTGTAAATGAAGATTAATACAGATTTTCAATTCTTTAAGCCTCAATATTTTGAGGTTTTTTTTTCTTTGTTTTAAATCTTAAGTAGTGGGGAAAAATGAAAATATTATAATTTTTAATTAAATAATAAATATAGATAAGTAAGTTCAAACTTTAATTTTGATATACACGGTCTACGGTTTCGCCCCAAAACCGTGGGCTGCAAATGTAGCCCTTAGTATATCAAAATTAAGTCCTGATGTTGTTTATCTATAACTTAAGCACGTACTTGAAGTTTTGTCAAACAGATATGAATAATGAGGAGGGTACTATCGTGTCAAATGTACATGAATTAAATTTTCTTAAAGAAAAGATACAAGAACTTAAAAATGATGGTGTGTATAGAAAACTGCCAATCTTAGAAGGAGCCAATGAAGCAGAAGTTATTTTAAATGGAAAGAAGGTTATTAACCTGTCTTCTAACAACTATTTAGGATTTGCCAATCATCCAAAACTGAAAAAAGCTTCTATAGAGGCTGTAGAAAAGTATGGGGTTGGAGCTGGGGCAGTGAGAACCATTATAGGAAACATGGATATTCATGAAGCTTTGGAGGAATTGTTAGCAGAGTTTAAGAGGGAAGAGGCTGTCATGGTATTTCAATCAGGATTTAACTGCAATGCTGGGACGATTCAAGCCGTTACAGAAAAAGGTGATTTAATTGTTTCTGATGAATTAAATCATGCCAGTATTATCGATGGAGCTAGACTAAGTAAAGCAGACAAAACTGTTTTTAAGCATGCAGATATGAATCATTTAGAAAAAGTTTTAAAAGAAAATAGAGATAAATATAGAAATATTCTTATCATTACAGATGGGGTATTTAGTATGGATGGAGATATTGCTCCTCTACCAGAAATTGTTGAATTAGCAGAAAAATATAGTGCAATGACCTATGTTGATGATGCCCATGGTTCAGGGGTGCTAGGAGAAAGTGGTAGAGGAACCATTGATCATTTCGGTCTTCATGGGAGAGTAGATTTTACCATTGGTACTTTATCTAAAGCTATCGGTGTAATAGGAGGTTATGTAGCGGGCAGCAGTACAATGAAGGATTGGTTAAGCCATAGAGGAAGACCATTACTATTTAGCACCTCCTTACCACCGGCAGCAGTAGGAGCCATCATGGAGGCTGTAAGACTTCTGATGAGCACAACAGAATATACAGACCGGCTTTGGGATAATGCAAAATATTTTAAGGAAAAAATTAGCCAACTAGGTTTTGATATAGGAAAAAGTGCTACCCCTATCACACCAGTGATTATAGGAGAAGAAGGAAAAACTATGGAATTTAGCAAGAAATTATTTGAAAATGGTGTTTTTGTGTCTGGGATTGTATTTCCAACAGTACCAAAAGGCACCGGAAGAACCCGCTGTATGGTAACAGCAGGTCATACAAAAGAACAATTAGATCGTGCTGTAGAGATCTTTAGAAAAGTTGGAGAGGAAATGAAAATTTTATAAATAGCTTCAGTGCTATAATACGCTGAAATATTTGCTCTGAGTCTATTCGTTTTTGTTTGAAATAACTAGAAGAAAGTAAAAGCGACCTTCGTTTAAAACTCCAAGAAATTGCACATATTAAGTTGGTAACAATTTATAATGATGTAATTACTTGGAGGTTTTTTTTATGTGTAAAAAGTTTTTGAAAATCGTGGCGATAGTAGCGATTATCTATATATGTTTAGTTGCGTGTAATCAAGCAAAAAGGGGTGAGGAAGAAAGAAGAGTAGCCGTTGAAGTTACTACAGTGAAAAGCAACAGTATTGCTGAAGAAGTGATGTTAGGCTCCAAGCTTCTGCCGATAAATAATGTAATGATTTTTCCTAAAACTCCTGGACTAGAAGTAACAAAGTTAGCAGTAGAGGTTGGTGATACAGTAAAGAAGGGGGATTTTTTATTTGAACTAGACAAAACGCCCGTTAGACGACAAGTAGAAATAGCTAGAAGAGCCTATGAACAGGCACAAAAAAATCATCGAAGCGTAAAACAGCAGTTAGAAAGTCATCAGCAATCTACCTCAGCTGATCTTCCCGTAGGGATCATGAGAGGTTATCAGGCCCAGATGTTGCCTTCTACTGCACCAGAAAACACTTTAGCGATGGCGGAGGCTCAATTAGAGGAAGCCAGGACAGCCTATGCCACTAGCCTAGAAGGGTTACAGGAAATGGAGTACTATGCACCTATAGAAGGAGTTGTTGTACAAAATAGTCTTCAAAAGAATCAAATGGTTCTCAACACACAACCGGCACTAGTCATCAGTGATACAAGTCAATTAAAAGTTGACTTACATGTATCTCAAAATCTATATCATAGTTTTTACCTAGGGAAAGAAGTGCTTCTACAGGTGGGAGATCTTCAAACCATAGGTAAGGTAGCTGTTGTTAATGAGGTAGCAGACTTAAAAACGAATTTGCACTATGTACAAATTCTGATAGACAATTCAGAAGAAGATTTATTAGCAGGTTCTTTTTGTAGAATAAGAGTTCAGAGACAACAAAAAGATGATGCGGTGGTTATTCCTAAAGAAGCAGTTTTTTTTGAAGAAAACAATCCTATGATTTATACAATAAAGCATCAGCAGGCTGTAAAAAAACAAGTACAGCTAGGTATTGATGCAGGGGAATTTGTGGAAGTGATCAGTGGAGTAGAGGAGGGGGAGGAAATTATCATAAAAGGACAACATTATATCGATGAAAACACTTTATTAATAATTGTAAGAGGTGATGGGGATGAAGATATCTAAATGGGCTGTTACAAAACCCATATCTGTACTAATGCTGATCGCTATGATCCTCTTACTAGGTGCTGTGTCTCTTGTAAGACTTCCAATGGACCTGTTACCTAAGATGAATATTCCTATAGCAGTAATCAATACCCAATATATTGGTGCTGGACCTTATGAAATAGAAAATCTTGTTACAAAGCCTATCGAAGAAGCAGTTGCCATCGTACATAATGTAAAAAATATTCACTCAACCTCTATGGAGAATACTTCTATGGTGACGATAGAATTTAATCAAGGTACAGATATGGATCTAGCAACATTAGAGATTCGAGAAAAAATAGACTTAGTAAAAAACTATTTGCCAGAGGATGTTATACAGCCCATCGTGCTTAAGGTTGATCCCAATGCTTTGCCTATCATGATTTTTAGTGTAATGGGTGACCACCTAGAAAAACTGCAGGAAGTGGTGGAGTATAGAATTAAACCCCGGTTAGAAAGGCTAGAGGGAGTAGCTTCCATAGGGATAAGCGGCGGAAGAAGGAAGGTGGTAGATATAAAGATTGACCCCCTTCGGTTGGCAATGCAAGGGATTACACAACAGCAATTAGTCGCTTTATTAAGAGGAGAAAATATTAATCTTCCAGGTGGAGAAATTATAGAAGGTGCAAAAACTTTAACCGTAAGAACAGTAGCAGAATTTCAGAGTATTGAAGAGATTAAGGCATTGCCTATTCCCTTGCCAACAGGTACAACAGTGAAATTAGAAGATTTAGCAGAAATTGACTTTAAAGAGGAGGAGGTAAAACAAATCTCTAAGATCAATGGTACCCCTAGTATCCGAGTGACTATACAAAAACAGCCTACCTTTAATACGATCCAAGTGACAAATAATGTATATAGGGAAATCGAAGAACTACAAGATGAACTAACAAACATTGATATAGCAACGGTGATGGACCAGTCCCAATTTATCAGGAGATCTATAAGTAATGTAGGAAAAACAGCAGCTTTTGGAGGACTGCTGGCAGTTTGTATACTGTATTTATTTATGAAAAGTTTAAAAAACACCTTGGTGATTGGTTTGTCTATTCCTATTTCTATTATTGCTACTTTTACACTGATGTATTTTTCAGGTGTTACGCTGAACCTATTATCACTAGGAGGGTTTGCCCTAGGGGTGGGTATGTTGGTAGATAACGGTATCGTTGTGTTAGAAAATATTTACCGTTTTAGAGAAGAGGGATATTCTGCCAAAGAAGCCGCAATCAATGGTGCACAAGAGGTCTCTATGGCTGTAGCAGCTTCTACATTCACAACGCTGGCTGTATTTTTGCCAATTGTTTTTGTAGAAGGAATGACAGGAGAAATTTTTAAGGAGCTAGCTTTAACCGTAACTTTTTCTTTATTGGCTTCCTTAGGGGTATCTTTAACACTTGTACCTATGCTGGCTTCTAAAACAATAAAACCCAATGACACCTCTTCTAATAGGGTTTTTGATAGAATTGAAGAAGGGTTTAATAAAATAAATACGTTTTATAAGAATCTTCTGGAGTGGAGTTTAGTGCATCGAAGTATGGTTTTAGCACTATCGGTTTTTATTTTTTTATTTTCCATGCTTTCTATACTATGGGTAGGAGCTGAATATTTTCCTGAGTTTGATGAAGGAACCTTTATGATTCATGCTACTTTGCCTGATGGCAGCAGTCTAAAGGAATCTGAAGCTATAGCTATGAGGGTAGAAAAAATTCTTCAAGACTACGAAGATATAGAAATAATTTTTACCAGTATAGGTGGTGGAGATAACTACTTTGGCAACCATAGTGGTAGAACAAACCGGATATCCATTGATGTAAGACTAAAGCCTTTAAAAGAACGTGGGGAGGAAACGCTTTATATTATGGATAAAATTCGTGGAGATCTGAATCAAATTGCCGGTGCAAATATAACGATATCTAATGTTTCATTGGTGGGTATGGGTTTTGGGGGCGATGCAGTGGAAATAGAGATCAAAGGGGATGATATAGAAACCCTTAGAAACCTATCTAAAGACTTTATTGAAAAGACTAAAAGGGTTGAAGGGACAAGAGAAGTGGTATCAAACTTTACTGAAGGCAGACCTCAATTAGAGCTTTACATAAATAGAGATATTGCACTTCCTTATGGATTACAAGCGATACAGATAGCTAGTACCGTAAGAAACCTTATTCATGGTGCGACGGCAACAAGATTTAGGGTCAATGGCAGAGAATATGATATAGTAATTCGAGGAGAAAACTATCTACGAGAGGGAGTCGGAAATTTTTTGCAAACTCCAGTTCAAATAGTGACAGGAGAAATATTTCCGTTAGAGCATTTCGTAGAGGATAGAGTTTCCCAAGGTCCAAATGCTATAAGAAGATCCAATCAAGTTCGTTCTATTACTGTGAAGGCTGCTATTATAGATCGAGATTTAAACAGTGTTGTAAAGGATATCGAAAGGGAGCTAGAGGTATATCCCTTACCAGCAGGGTATAGCTACCAGTTTAAGGGGCAAAAAGAGGCTCTTGAGGAGGCATATTCCAGCCTTGTTTTGGCTGTTGTCTTAGCAATTTTACTGGTGTATATGATATTAGCTACACAATTTCAGTCTTTGCTGCATCCCTTTACTATTATGTTATCGGTACCATTGGCTTTTTCCGGAGGAGCACTAGGACTATTGGTTCGAGGTATACCTCTAAGTGTTCCTGCTATTATTGGTGCCATCGTTTTGTCAGGTATTGTCGTAAATAATGGCATTGTTTTGATTGACTATATTAACATTTTACGAGAAAATAAAAAGGAACAAAAAGAAGCAATTTTAATAGCGGGTACCACCAGACTAAGGCCTATCATGATGACGACTTTAACGACAGTTTTAGGGTTGCTGCCATTAGCCCTAGGTGCTAGCGAAGGTTCAGAAGTACAAATGCCCTTAGCAACTACCGTTATAGGAGGACTGTTACTGTCCACGCCTTTAACCTTGATTGTTTTACCGGTAGTCTATGCTATGCTTGATGACCTGCGTTCTGGTAGCCAATAAAGGACAAAGGATGTATCATATATTAGTGACTTGCCATATATATTTAGAAGAGGGATGAATAAACTAATCATAGGGGACGTGAGAAAATGCTGGTAGGAGTTTGTTCCATGAAGGTTTTTATGTATGAAGTAAGTTCATTAAAAGGAAAGAGACAGATTATTAAAAGTATAATAGAGAGAGTAAAGGGGAAGTTTAATGTGTCTATTGCAGAAGTCGGTAATCAAGACAAATGGCAAATTGCGGAAATCGGTTTTTGTTGTATAACCAATAGTAGAAAACATGCAGATGCTATGCTGAATAGTGTAATACATTTTATTGAGATGGATGGAAGATTAGATATTACAGAATGTCAGGTGGAGATACTATAGACAGATGAAAAACTAATGAAAAACAACAGGGAGCGAAGGCTACAAATGAATAAAAAAATCAACGAGACCATAAAATTATTGAAGGAAGAATATCCTGATGCAAAATGCGAGTTAAACTATGCTACACCATTTCAACTATTGGTTGCTACAATTATGTCAGCACAAACGACAGATGTAAAAGTAAATGAAATAACAAAAGTACTTTTTCAAGAGTATCCTGATTTAGATCGTTTTCTTACGCTATCTCAAAATGAGCTAGAAAATAAAATAAAAAAGATTGGGCTATATAGAAATAAGGCAAAGAACATTCTCACCATGTGCCATCAGCTTAAAGATGATTTTGGGGGAGAAGTGCCTGCAACGCTAGAGGAGTTGATATCCCTAGCAGGAGTAGGAAGAAAAACTGCTAATGTTGTTTTGAGCAATGCTTTCAATATTCCTGCAATTGCAGTGGACACCCATGTATTCAGAGTTTCTAACAGGATAGGTTTAGTTCAGGCGAAGGATGTGCTGGAAACAGAAAAACAGTTGCAACGTATAGCCAACAAAGAGGATTGGAATTTACTACATCATCTATTAATTTTCCATGGTAGGAGATGTTGTAGTGCTAGAAAACCAAATTGTGCTGAATGTAAAATTCAGCAGCATTGTGACTTTTATCATTAAACCACCTAATTTCCTTCTAGGTGGTTTTTTATGTGCTAAAATAAATTTCGACATCTTTCTTTTTTTGAAAAAGGAGAATTGATGTTTAAGAGAGAATAAGTCATAATAAAAGAGAAGGATGCGTAGAAAGGATGTCGTACTATGGTATTTGTTCTAGATATTGGTACAAGAAGTATAGTGGGTCTCTTGGGGACTTTGCAGGAGGATAAAATAGTCATACACCATGGGGTCATCGAGTTTCATAAAAAAAGGGTGATGTACGATGGGCAAATCCATGATATTGAGGGTGTGGCAGAAGTAGTACAAAAAGTAAAAGAGCGGTTGGAGGCAGAGGCAGGCTTTTCTTTAAAAGAGGTTGCCCTAGCAGCTGCTGGTAGAGCACTAAAAACTTTTCCAATTACAATAGAAAAAGAACTGGATGAATATAAAGAAATCAATAGAGATTTTGTAAATACCATTGAAATAGAGGGAATACAGCAAGCTCAAAAGAAATTGGAAGAGACGTCTGAGGAATTGGTGAACTACTTTTGTGTAGGACATACAACTGTCAATTACTATTTAAATGACGGGATCATCACCAATCCAATAGGCCATAAAGGGAAAAAATTGAGTGCAGATATATTGGCTACTTTTTTGCCAAGAATTGTTGTAGATAGTTTGCATACTGTTATGAATAAAGTAGGATTGGAGGTAGGTTATCTTACTTTAGAACCAATTGCTGCTATTGAGGTAGCAGTTCCACAAAACTTACGCTTATTAAACATTGCTTTAGTAGATATTGGAGCCGGTACTTCTGATATAGCTATTACAAAAGATGGTACAGTAACTGCCTATGGTATGACTTCTACTGCTGGCGATGAGATTACTGAAGAGTTGGTAAAAAGCTTTTTGTTGGATTTTGATACTGCGGAAATACTAAAATGCAACCTCTGTAGAGAAGACCACCAGAGTTTTACTGATATTGTTGGCATTCCTTATGAGATCAGTACAGAAGAAGTACTGGAAAAAATCCAGCCGGCAATCCAACTGGTAGCAAGAGAGATCGCAGATAATATACTTCTTCAAAACGGGAAATCACCTAGTGTTGTGTTTTTAATAGGAGGAGGCAGCCAGCTTCCGGGCTTAAACAGAAGGATCGCTGAATATTTAGAGCTTCCTCAAGAAAGGGTGGTTGTTAGGGGAATCGATATGATACAAAATCTACAGTGGGACACTTCCACCAATATTAGCGGGCCAGAAGGGATTACCCCTATAGGTATATTAGCAAAGGCAGTAAAAAGTAAGTCTACAGATTTTATAGAAGTAAAGGTCAATAGCAAAAAAATTAGATTATTTAAAACAGAAAATTTAAAAGTAAGTGATGCACTAGCAGTTTTGAACTTTAACCCAAGAGATCTTATACCTAAAAAAGGCGATAACATAAAAATTACAGTGAATGGTCAAGAAAAAATTCTGTTTGGAGATTATGGAGAACCAGCAAAAATTCTAGTAAATAATAAGGAAGCACATTTAGATAAACATATAGAAAATCATGATGAGGTTACCATCCATCCTGCTACTGTGGGGAAGAAGGCCTCTAGTCAGTTACAGGAAATAATAAATATGGAAGAGTGTATTTATGTTAACTCCGAAGTGATTTATCGGTATCAAGAGGTCAACATCAATGGCAAGACAGCTTCACCACAAGACATTTTAAAAGAAGGAGATCAGTTAGTTTACCATCCAATAAAAGATATAAAAGATTTATGTGATTTTTTATCTATTGATTTTCAAGAACACGATATTTATATAGATGGTAAGAAAGTGAAGTATGATGATGGGCTAGATAGTGGGAAACAAATTATCATAGATAGAAAAAAACTCAGAGAAAAAATCAATCAAGAAAAAAAAACGCTGGATTTTATTTATAATGGTGAACCCTTAAAAATTAGTACAGATAAAGAAAGCTTAATATTTGTGGATATCTTTAATTATATTGACTTTGACCGGACAGTGGTAAAGGGAAAATTAATACTAAAACATAATGGACAAGATGCTAATTATACAGACCCTCTAAAGGAGGGAGATACTATCTCCGTATATTGGGAGGAGTTTCAATAATAGCACATATTTAAACAGTAGCACTAATAGGATTAAAATATATTTCAGATTTCTAAAGATTTATTAAAATTTTTAAAAATTGTATTGTATGCTGTGTGTTAGGTAAAGTATAATTGCATCAGGGAGTGATATTATGGAGCCAGCTGTTGTAAAATCAAAAAAGAAAAAAGTAATATTTGGAGTAATAGGGATATTATTTCTGACAAGTTTTGTAGCTATAGCTACCTTAGCTTTTTTTATCTTAAATAAAAACACTATTTACCCCCAAATACTTATTGAAGGTATTGATGTAAGTAATTTAACAAAACAAGAAGCACAAAAAAAGTTGGAAAATATGTATGAAAAACAGCTTGAAGACTTTAAGGTGGATTTAGTTTATGAAAATTATAGTCAACAATTGGCATATACCGACTTAGACTATACCTACCTATATGAGGAAGCAATAGAAGAAGCTTATGATTTAGGCAGGAAAGGCAATCCATTGAATAGAATAAAGGATATTTATTCTTTAAAGCAACAGGCTACTATAATACCATTGAAATTTACTTATGATGTAGAGGGATTAGAAACGATTCTTTTAACCATTGAAGAGCATATCAATCAAGAACCAAAAGATGCTACGATTAAGCGACAAAATGGTGTGTTTTATACTACCAAGGAAGTCGTAGGTATAAAGGTGGACCGAGAGGCCTTAAAAGAAAAAATAATGGTGGCTGTTGACAACTTTGGGCAAGAAGCTATTGTGATCCCAACGGAATACATTGCTCCAAAAATTCTTCAAGAGAAGTTGAACAATATACAAGAAGTTGTAGGAGAATTTAGTACCACCTTTAATCGTCAACAGCAGGGAAGAAGTGAAAACATATCTATAGCTTCTAATAGTATTAATGGATCACTATTAATGCCATCAGAAGAACTTTCCTTCAATGAAAAAACTGGTCCAAGAGGTGTATCCGAGGGATATCAAGAAGCTCCTGTAATAGTAAATGGGCAGCTGGTACCGGGAATTGGAGGAGGTATTTGTCAAGTATCCACAACTTTATATAATGCTGTAGTGCGGGCAAACTTAGAAATAACAAGCAGGAGAAATCATAGCTTGCCGGTGGCCTATGTGCCATTAGGACAGGATGCAACGGTATCTTATAATCATATAGACTTTAAGTTTACGAATAACATGGAAAATCCCATCTATATAGAAAGTATTATATCTGGCAATCGGGTGTTTGTAAGAATTTATGGAAAAAAAGAAAGCAATATTGTGATTAGCTTAGCCTCCGAGACAACAGAAGAAATAGAGCCTAAAACAGAGGTTAAGAGTGATGTCAATATGTATGTTGGAGAGAGGAAGGTTGAAAGGGAAGCCAAAAAAGGATATAGAGTAAATACTTATAAGGTATATTCTCAAAATGGAAAAGAAATAAAAAGAGAATTGATTTCCAGAGATTATTATACACCAGTGAATGGTGTTGTTATTGAAGGAACAAAGCCTAAATCTGTGATGGAAACAGAAAAAACTACAGAAGAGACACCACCTAAGCAGGAGACGCCACCTAAGCAAGAGACACCACCTAAGCAAGAGACACCACCTAAACAAGAAACACCACCTAAACAAGAGGAAGTTATCACAATAGATGATAATCAACCAATATAATAAATATGAAAACCTCATCGACTGGATGGGGTTTTTATATTTATTATATGTCTGATTTATTATATAATATTAAGGTGTAAGCTAATTCCTTTAAAGAAGATGAAAGCCTTAGAATTATTGTTTCGGATTAATAATATGTCATAAATATTGGAGGAAAAAAATGGAACACCTACTCTATGATAAGAACATCAGTTGTCCATGCTGCAGAAGACCCTTCACTACAAAAAAAGTAAGGACAAGAGCCTTAAAGGTGTTGGAGAGACATACGGATTTTTATGTACAGTATAAAGATATTAACCCTATCTACTACTATATATGGGTATGCCCCCATTGTGGTTTTAGTGGTGGGGAAAGTGAATTCATAGAATTAAATAGAGAACAGAGAACAATATTGCAAGATAGTATAGTGAAAAAATGGAATTACAGAAACTATGGAGGTGTAAGAAGTATAGAAGAAGTAGAGGGAAGCTATAAATTAGCTCTTCTTGTTGCACAGCTGTTAAAAAAACCTAAAGGGTATATTGGAACCCTATGTTTAAGACTAGCATGGGTTTATCGTGAATGCAACGATGGGAAGGAAATCCAGTTTTTACAATATGCACTAAAGTCTTTAGAGGAAGCTTACCAGCAGGAAGTGCTTCCTGTGGGGGGGCTAGACGAGATATCGGCAGTTTATTTGGTAGGGGAACTACACAGGAAATTAGGAAATCCTCAAGAAGCTATTAAATGGTATAGTAAGGCTCTAGATCACCCTGATATTAAGACAAAACGACAAGTTCAACTGATGGCTAGAGAGCAATGGCGGTTAGCAAAAGAAGCACATCAAGTAGGAAAAGAGTGTGAGGCACATGATTAATCTCTATTATTGTAATAAAAAAGTACTAGACTATTCTTTGCATATAGCATCTAGCGAAAAAGGTGTAGTAGCTGTAGGACTTAGGGAGTCAAAAGAGGAGTTTTTACAAAGTCTTACAAAAGATTTTTCTAAGGCTCATATAACTTATAGTGAAGAGGTGAATCACCTGCCGCTGCAACAGTTAACAGAATATTTCCAAGGAAACAGAAAGAATTTTACTGTTCCTTTAGACTTAGTAGGAACGACTTTTCAAAACCAAGTATGGGGAGAACTTCTCCGTATTCCTTATGGTAAGGTGGTTGCTTATCAAGATATAGCTATAAGAATTGGAAATCCCAAGGCTGTGAGGGCTGTAGGAATGGCAAATAAAAAAAATAAAATTGCTATCATCGTGCCTTGTCACAGAGTGATTGGCATGAATAAAAAACTAGTTGGCTATGATGGGGGTTTGCATATAAAAGAGAAACTATTATCATTGGAAGGAATAAAGATTGTAGAAGAAAAAGTCATAATGAATTCCGTTAATTAAGACTTACAAATTAAATATCATATCACTAGAGAACCCACTCATTGTAGTGGGTTTTGATATATTCATGGTTAGATCATTGCTTACTGAACTATTTGTGTATTTTTCTCCCATAATGATGCATAAACTTATATTGGAGCTGTATTATATATAGATGTGTGCCCCTAAATTGTAATAGACTAAGGGCCACATTTGCAACCTAAGGTTTTGGGGAGAAACCGTAGACTGTGTATATTAGAATTTAACTTTAGAAGCATACATCTATAAAGATAGGAGGGGATATATTGCAAGATTCATCTAATAATCCTATTATCTTCATTCCAGGGTTCATGGGTTCTATGGGAGATGATATCATCTCTGGAACAGGCAGGTGGGGATTTGGGGTAGCTCGTTGGGTCTATGATCCATTTATAAAACAACTGCAAGAGATAAATTATCATCTGAATGAGAACTTGTTTATTTGTTACTATGATTGGCGAAAAAATAATGAAAGCACTGTAGAAGTGTACTTAAAACCTCTATTAAAACAAGTGAAAGAAAGATATCCTAACAAAAAGGTAGATTTAATTTGTCATAGTATGGGTGGAATCGTTGCAAGGGCGTATATACAAGGCAGAGGCTTTCAGCATGATGTAGATAAGTTAATTACGATAGCTACCCCCAACAAAGGTACTATAGAAGCCTATTACTTATGGTCTACAGGAAACTTGATGCCTAGCAAGAAGAGAAGTCATTTTTATAATTTTCTTACTAAGGGTTATATATGGATGATGCTAAGGCTAATGAATACCTCTTTAGGTTTAGAAAACCTTGCGACCATTCATAAAACTTTTCCAGCTTTAGGAGAATTAATTCCTTCCCTAGATTATGGAGACATATTATACTATGAAGATGGAAACGGGGAGTGGAAGACAGTCCCTAGGTATTATATGAAATATAGAAACAATTTATTAGACTATTTAAATGAAAGTGTATACCTGCTACAGCATAGGGTGGGAAAAGCTTATTGGATCGCTGGATATAATTATTCTACTGCTGAATACTTAATGGTAGATAAAGAAAAACTGAAGGAATATGAAGAAAGTATTTTAGATGTAGTAGAGACATTAGATGGAGATGGTACAGTAGCAATAAAAAGTGTAGCGTTAGAGGATTGTGAACACTGTTACTTGGAGGCGAGTCACCGGAATATTGTAGTAAGTGCTTATCCTTATATCAATAAGATTTATACCAATCAAACTACTGATTTACCAAAGAGGACTAGACCAGTAGAGGAAACGACATTACATATTTTGTTTACAGGAGCACTGAATATCTTAGTAGAAAAGGAAGAAGAAATAATTATAGATCTTCAAGGAGGAAAAGTATTTACTTCCTATAATTATATTTATGAAAAATATCCTAAAAATCACCAGTGGATTATACTACAAAATGTTCCTAAAGGAACCTATAGTGTGAGGGTAGATAATTATGAGGCAAAAAATATGCAGATTATAGTAATGGGAGAAGGATTAAAAGAAGCAGAGGAAGAAAAAGAGATAAAGGCATATCAACTTGGATATCAGTTTAGGTTTCAAATCGATTAAAGCAATTTTAAAAGATCATTCCTCTACATCATCTATAGAAGAGAACTTAATATAGTGTGATATAATAAAGAAAAAAGTGTCACTTATTATATTAAGGTAGAAAAACGTAAAGGAGATTTAAAATAATGAAGCTTATAAAAAGAATGATTATCATACTGAGTGTGTTGTGGTTGATAACCGTGGGAATAAGAATAAATCTGTTGCAGTCTAATAGCAGAATAACCAAATCTAATTGGCACTATACGAGCTTAGTAAAAAACAGTATTAAGCTGGAGAATGTTGAAGAGAGAATTATAAATGTTTTAATTAAGCCTTTTAATGACCATGTATTTAGACAAAATAAGCCTTCTGATAAAGATAATCAAGAGAAGTTTGCACTTTTAGATATAAGAATCGGTGACTCTGTAGAAACAGTACTAGAAAAACTAGGGCAACCGGCAAGACAAGATGCTAGTCAATATGGTTTTCAATGGTATATATATAACCAGGACTATTCAAAATATTTTCAAATAGGTATTCAACAGGATAAAGTAGTAGGGTTATATACAAACTCCCCTCTATGGCAGTCCAAAAGGGATATTCAAGTAGGAGCGGATAGAAAATATGTTGTGGATCTTTTAGGAAATCCTTTAGAGTATATCAAAAAGGCAAACACGATCTATTATTTAACGACTCCTGAGGAAAGTCATACTTATTTAATAGATAATTATTATGCAACTATTTTTTTTGACTTGCACAATGATCAAAAAGTAACTGCGATACAGCTGATAGAAAAGACCACTGAGGAAGCCTTACAGGGATTTTATGGAGGGATCCATCAGGAACTGGCAGATGCCTTTGAGAAACAGGTTTTTGACCTTGCCAACGCGACCAGAGCTAGATTCGGATTACCTCTTCTTCAGTGGGAAGAGAAAGCAGCCATAGCTGCAAGAAAGCATAGTAAAGATATGGCAATGAGAAATTATTTTGCCCACGAAAGCCCTAGTGGCATAGGACCTTCTGATCGAATAGAAAAAGAAGGTCTTGCATGGAGAAAATCAGGAGAAAATATAGCTGCCGGACAAACCTCCGCTATTTATGCTCATGAAAACTGGATGAACTCCTTAGGGCATAGGGAAAATATACTAGGAGACTTTGAAAGACTAGGGGTAGGAGTTTATTTTGGCGGTGAATATCGTATTTATTATACGCAGGAGTTCTATACGCCTTTGTAAAAATTATATATGCCAAAATTCTTTGATTCCGTTTCACTCCCCTCAGAATTTACATGTGTTACCTACACCACGATAAGTAAAAGTGTGATTCTGAGCACAGCGAAGAAGCTTAAGATCCTTCGGTCGTTACCTCCCTCAGGATGACAAAACAGGATGACAAAAATAGTATTTTCATAACAATGACAAATTATGGCTCAAGTTAGTGCCTTTGACAAGGTAATATGTTTAAAGTTTAACAATAATTTAAAAACAAGTTGCGACTTTAACTATATTTTGTTATCATAAAATTAAGGAAAAAAATTTTACAACTTATGTTTGGTGCTTTGTAAGCTTAATAGGGAAAATGGTGAAAGTCCATTACAGCCCCCGCTACTGTAAGTGAGGATGAAAACAGCAAATACCACTGGAATATTCTGGGAAGGTGCTGTAAGTAAAGAGAATCACGAGTCAGGAGACCTGCCAAACTTGTAACTAACCTTCGGTGGGAGGGGTGTATGTTAATCAATAAACTTTTGATTTTTAGCCCTTACACGATTGTAAGGGCTTTTATGATTTTACTAAAAGAGGTGTGACATGGAAAAAAATTTGCTAACTTTAGTAACTGGTGGAGCGAGAAGTGGTAAAAGTAGTTTTGGAGAATCTATTCTCAAGGATATAGATGGACAAGTACTATATATTGCCACTGCCCAAGCCTTTGACGATGAAATGAAGGATCGGATAAAAAAGCATAGAGAAGGCCGTCCAGAGAATTGGGTGACTTTAGAAGGCTATAAGAATTTAGCTGAAGAAGTTCAGCGTTATAAAGGCAAAGTAGATGGAATTTTCTTAGACTGTATTACGATCATGACTACGAATCTTATGTTTGAAGAACCTATTGATTGGGATGTGGTTTCAATGGATGAAGTAAATAAGATAGAAAAAAATATTCTTAAAGAAATACAGGATTTGATCAAAGTTTTAAAAGATTTTCACGTGCCGGTAGTTTTTATCACCAATGAACTAGGACTAGGTATTGTACCAGAAAATAAAATAGCTAGAATTTTTAGAGATATTGCAGGAAGAGTAAATCAGTACATAGGGAGAGAAGTAAGTAACGTATATTTTGTAACTTGTGGCATAGCAAATAAAATAAAGTAGAAGGTGAAAGCATGCTGGAGAAAAAACTTGAAAAGGGATTAATACATATTTATACAGGGAATGGAAAAGGCAAAACCACTGCTGCTATAGGTCAAGGGATTAGGACAGCAGGAGGTGGTTTTAAGGTTTTGATGGTACAATTCTTGAAGGGAGGAGATACTGGAGAAGTTCATAGTATTGGGAAATTAGCTCCTAACTTCGAGTTTATACGGTTTGCCGCTATGAATAAGTTTTACTTTCGCTTGACAGAAGAAGAAAAAGCAGAGGTGAAAAAAAGTGTTTTACAGGGTTTGGAGATGATTAGAAGGTGTTTACAGGATAAAACTTATAATTTAATCATTATGGATGAAATTATGGCGGTACTCTATAATCATGTCATAGAGGTGGAAGTGGTGAAATCCCTCCTTTTAAATAAACCAGAAGATATTGAAATGATTTTAACAGGAAGAAAAGCTCCAAAAGAGTTAATAGATTTGGCGGATTATGTAACTGAAATGACAATGATCAAGCATCCCTTTGAAAAAGGAATCGGTGCCAGGAAGGGAATCGAAAGCTAATGACAAGATTTATACTTACTTTACAGTTTTTAAGTAGAATAACCATTGCTAAAGACTTGCCCTATGATGAAGACTTTAAAAAGGGAGTTATTTATTTTCCACTTGTAGGCTTAGTGCTGGGGGGGATTTTAGCTGTTGCTTATAAAGGACTTGCATATGGTTTACATACCACTATGGCCAGTATATTGGTGATTGCCTTATATGTGGCACTGACAGGAGGGTTGCATTTAGATGGACTAGGGGACACCTTTGATGGATTTTATAGCAGTCGTCCAAGAGAAAGAATCTTAGAAATTATGAAGGATAGTCGACTAGGTACAAATGGCGTTATTGTTATTATATTTGGTCTGCTGATCAAAATATTTGGTTTAGCTGAAGTTCTACCGACAAAAGGTTTAGCAGCACTGATCTTAATGCCTGTCATGGGAAGACTAGCCATTGTTTATGGTTCTTATAATGTAAGTTATGCTCGTAAAGAAGGTTTAGGTAATATATTTATTGATAAGATTACAAAACAAGAGATTATTATAGCTACGGTGATAACAGCGTTTTGTGCAGTATTAGATAAAAACTCCTTATTCTTTATCCCTATTTTATGGTTGTTTTCTTATTTGTTTAAAAAATATAGTGAAAAGATTATTGGTGGTATGACGGGAGATACTTCAGGAGCTCTGTGCGAACTAACAGAGATCCTATATATATTATATCTAATGATACTAACAAATCTAAAATTATAATAAATCAAGGATAGAGGGGAAGTCTATGACGGAGTTATACTTAGTAAGACACGGAGAAACAGAAGAAAATCGCAATAGTAGGTTTTGTGGGTGGACAGATGTTTCCTTAAATGAAGCAGGAAGACAACAGGCACAAAAATTAACAGAAGCCTTTAAAAATATAGCGATAGATGTAATGTACACTAGTGGTTTGAAGCGTGCTGAAGAGACGGCTTTTTATATAAGAAGAGAGCAACAGTATCCTGTATATGCTATGGATGCTTTAAGGGAACTAAATTTTGGAGAAGCAGAGGGTTTAACAATAGAGGAAATAAAAGAAAAGCATCCTAATGTATATGAAGGATTAGAAAAGGATTATATAAAACTGAAGTTTCCACAAGGGGAAAGTCTAGAGGAGATGCATGATAGAGTAGCCGCTGCTGTAGATGAAATGCTTTCTCAACATGTAGATAAAAAGATTGTTTTAGTTGCTCATTCAGGCGTTATTCGCAGTGCTATTGCTCACTTAATTACAGGAGATATAAAACATCATTGGAACTTCAAAGTGAATCATTGTAGCATCAATAAAATTGAAAAACATGGGGATTTTTGCGTATTAACTGTTTTAAATGACCTAGGTCATTTAAATAAATAGAGACAACTTAAGGAGGACAACACAAATGAACAAAAAAGCAAAGTTATTGATTATGGGGTTGCTAATTATTTCTGTGGTATTAGCAGGATGTGCTTCACCTGCTAATACTGAAGAAAATTTAGAAGCAGGTGCTACTATAGAAGTAACCGATGGTTTAGGAAATATTGTAAGCCTCAATGAGGAACCTAAGAGAATTATTTCTGCAGTACCAAGTCATACAGAAATACTATTTGCTTTAGGTTTAGAAGAACACATTATTGCTGTAAGTGAATATTGCGACTATCCAGTAGAGGCTTTAGATAAGGAGAAAATCGGAGGTTATAAAAATTTAAATATTGAGAGAATCATTGAGTTGGAGCCAGATATTCTCTTCATCTATGGTGAAGGGGATGAAGAGGTTGTACAGCAAATCCTAGCTTCTGGTATTACAGTAGCAAGGTACGAACCAGAAACCATCGAGGAAATATTTGAAACCATTATTTCTATGGGTGAAGTAACTGGTAGAGAAGAGACAGCAGAGGCTATTGTAGGTGAGTTAACTGCAAAAAAAGATAACATCCTAGAAAAAATCAAGGATCAAGAAGTGGTGGGGGTATTCTATGAGATTTGGGATGAACCTCTAATGACAGCAGGTTCTGGTTCTTTTATGGATGAACTCATCAACCTAGCTAAAGGCGAGAATATTGCAGCAGATGGAGAAGGTGCATACCCTATCTTTAGTATAGAGGCACTAGTAGAAAGAAATCCACAGGTATATTTACTTCCTGCCAGCCACGTTATGGCTTTTGATGAAATGACGGAAAAAGATATACAAGAAAGAATTGATGAAATAAAAAGCAGACCAGGTTTTGGAGAAATCAGTGCTATCCAACACAACCGAGTAGGGTTATTAGAACCCAATATAGTTTCTAGACCTGGAATCAGAATTATAGAAGCTTTAGAAGCAGTAGCTAGAGCTATCCACCCTAATGTGTTTTAAGGGAAGGAGCATATTCCCCTCATCTAGAGGGGAATGAATTTATGGAGGCTGAGATGAAGACGAAAGAAAAAAATCATAAGATACTCATAGGACTTTTGATTGTGCTATTTATGGTGATGTTGGGGGCTTCCGTAGTAGGGGCTGCTAATATCAGAATTATAGATAGCTTGAAAATTTTCATTTCCCACATACCTCGGGTGGGAAGTAGAATAGATTTGACGGGCATTCCTACTTCTCACATTACTATTATTTCTAGTATACGACTACCTAGAATCTTCTTATCTTTTCTTGTGGGATATGGGTTATCTGTAGTAGGTACAGCTTTTCAGGGGATGTTAAAAAACCCTATGGCAGATCCTTTTATTATTGGGACTTCCTCGGGGGCAGCTTTAGGGGCAGCGATTGCCATTTTATTTAAGCTAAACACCTACTTTTTAGGAATAGGTTTTATTTCTATATTTGCCTTCGCAGGAGCGATAATAGCCACTTTGATTGTATATAATCTTGCTAGCGTTAAAGCAAAGGTTCCTGTTACAACATTATTATTGGCAGGGGTAGCCACAGGACAGTTTCTTACAGCCATCACCTCCTTTATCATGGTGGTTTCTTCTAAAGATATTACTAGCATTGTTTTTTGGACGATGGGGAGCTTTTCTGCTAGAGGATGGAGTCATGTAAAAATAGCTTTTTTACCTATTATCATTGGAAGTATAATACTATATGTTTTTGCAAAGGACTTAAACTTACTCTTGCTGGGAGAAGAAACTGCGGAAAATATGGGTGTAGAGGTGGAAAAGACGAAAAAAATTCTATTGATCACCAGTGCATTTATTACAGCCTTTGCTGTTTCTGTCAGTGGAATTATAGGTTTTGTGGGTCTGATTATTCCTCACATGACACGGATGATGGTTTCTTCAGACAATAGAATTCTTATGCCTGCCAGTGGTTTAGTAGGAGGGATTTTTCTTATTGTTGTAGATACCTTTGCTAGAACGATTATCGCTCCAACAGAGGTTCCAGTCGGAATTATCACTGCTTTGGCAGGAGGTCCCTTTTTTATTTACCTATTAAGAACAACCAAAAAAATCATATAGATAAGGTGATGATATGACAAACTCTATTAAAATACAAGACATTACTTTTCAGTATAATGAAGCTAAAATTTTAAACAAATTAACCCTCACTATTGGTGAAAACAGTTTTACCAGTATTATCGGACCCAATGGCTCTGGAAAATCCACCCTATTAAAAATCATGGCTAGAAACCTGCATCCCCGTAGAGGAAAAATCCTACTAGGAGAAAAGGACTTAAAGGCTTATGCTGCAAAAGCATTGGCGCAAGAGATGGCAGTGGTTCCTCAAAGCACAGAGGTAGCTTACAACTTTACCGTTGAGGATATTGTGTTGATGGGAAGACATCCTCATTTAATGCGTTTTCAGAGGGAAGGACTGAAGGATTTTGAAATTGCTAGGGAAGCAATGGAACTAACCAATACTTGGCACTTACGAGATCGAGCGATCAATGAGGTTAGTGGTGGAGAAAGACAACGGGTGATTATTGCTAGGGCATTGGCCCAGGAGCCCAAGGTGATTTTATTGGACGAGCCTACCTCAGCATTGGATATTCATCATCAAATAGAAGTATTAGACTTGTTGAAGTATCTAAATGAAGATAGAAAGGTGATGATTGTAGCAGTATTGCATGATTTGAACCTAGCTGCTAGGTATAGTAAAGAAATGCTACTTTTACACGAAGGAAGTATTATTACAATGGGGGCCACAGAAAAAGTGATGACAGTAGAGAATTTGAAAAAAGCCTATCATATGGAAATGATGGTGGATAGAAACATCTACACTGGTAATCTACAGGTTACACCTATATCTGTTAAAGGATGGAACAAGAACTAAGAAGTAATGATAGATGTGGGCACTTAAACTTTAATTTTAGAAGCCCACATCTATAGATATCCAAATTTATATTCATAAATAACCAAATGATTAAGTTGCGCAATGATTTAATGTAGCAGTGAAATTAAATATATACGTTTTTAAAACATAACATAAGGGGTGCAGAGGATGAAAACAGGAAAAAGTATTATGTTACAGGGAACAGCATCTTCAGTAGGGAAAAGTTTATTAACAGCGGCATTATGTAGGATTTTTCATCAAGAGGGTTATAAAGTTGTTCCTTTTAAATCGCAAAACATGGCTTTAAATTCCTTTATTACAGAGGAAGGACTAGAAATGGGGAGAGCTCAAGTATTTCAAGCGGAGGCAGCAGGAATTAAACCATCAGCATCTATGAATCCTATACTTTTAAAGCCTACAGGAGATAAGCATGCCCAAGTAATTATCAAGGGAAAAGTATTTAAAAACATGACAGCGGTAGAATATCATGATTTTAAGCCTGAATTAAAAAGTATGGTTGCAGAAGTATACCAGGAACTGGTTACCTCCAATGATATTGTTGTTATAGAAGGAGCAGGAAGTCCTGCAGAGATTAACTTACGAGATAAAGATATTGTAAATATGGGAATGGCAGAAATTGCTGATTGTCCTGTAATTTTAATTGGAGATATTGATAGAGGTGGTGTGTTTGCATCTTTATATGGAACCATTATGCTGTTGACAGAAGAAGAACGAAAGCGTGTAAAGGGTATATTCATTAACAAATTCCGAGGAGATACAAAAATTTTAGAACCGGGATTAAAAATGCTAGAGGATCTCACGGGAGTACCTGTACTAGGGGTAATACCTTATGGTGATTTGAACATAGAGGATGAAGACAGTGTAACTGAACGCTTTAAGAAGGACATCAATAAAGAAGGAAAAGTAACCATAGAAGTTGTGCAACTTCCTCATATTTCTAACTTTACAGATTTTCATGTTTTTGAAATTTTACCAGATGTAAATTTACGCTACGTAACAAGGGGAGAAACCATAGGGAATCCAGATATTGTTATTATTCCTGGTTCTAAGAATACAATTGCTGATTTAAAGTATTTAAGAGAAAGTGGCTTAGAAAAAGAAATTTTAAGAGTACACAAGGAAGGCAGCCATATCATAGGTGTTTGTGGGGGATATCAAATCTTAGGGGAGAAAATAGTAGACCCTCTTGGAGTAGAGAGCAGTCTTAAAGAGATAAAGGGATTGGGACTGCTGGAGGTAGAAACCACCTTTGAAGGAGAAAAGGTAACTACACAAATCGAAGGAGAAATTATCTTTGAAGATAATGAGATCTTAAAGGAATGTAAAGATACTGCCATTAAAGGATATGAAATACACATGGGAAGAACCAAGCTGGAGGAAGGTGTAAAGCCCTTATTACAGATTACACAAAAATTAGGTCAAGAAGTTGCTTACTCAGATGGAGCTGTAAGCAAGGATGGCAGAGTTTTTGGTACATATATTCATGGAATTTTTGATGAAATAAGCTTCACCCAGAAGATGATTAATAATATATTAAACAAAAAAGGTCTTACATCTGAGTTGAAGGAGGAAAAAAGCTTCCAAGACTTTAAAGAAAAGGAATACGATAAACTTGCTAAGTTAGTAAAAGAAAGCATTGATCTAGAAAAAATTTATAAGATCATGGAGGTATAAAGGATGAAGGTCCTACTTAGTGCATACATACTGGATTTAATATTAGGAGACCCTCAGGGGTTTCCTCATCCTGTCCGTTATATTGGCAATTTTATCAGCTATTTAGAAAAAAAATTACTTAATTTAAAGAAAAGCACACAAAGTCAATTTATAATGGGGATAGTTCTGGCGGTTATTGTCATTGTAACCGCCTATGTTCTCACCTCAGCAATCATTAAAATAGCTTATTCTTTACATGCTTACTTAGGAGTTTTTGTATCGGTTTTATTGGGTTATACTGTGCTGGCCACCAAGAGTTTAGATGTTGAAACAAGAAAGGTATATAAAAAACTAGAAGATGGAAGTATAGAGGATGCCCGTACAGCCTTATCCTATATTGTTGGTAGAGATACAGAAGACTTAGATGAAAAGGAAATTACAAGAGCTACGGTTGAAACCATTGGCGAAAATATTTCTGATGGTATTATTGCACCTATGTTTTACTTTTTTATAGGTGGTGTTCCTTTGGCAATGGCTTATAAAGCTGCCAATACCTTAGATTCTATGGTGGGCTATAAAAATGACAAATATTTATACTTTGGTAGATTTTCTGCAAAATTTGATGATGTTGTAAACTATATCCCTGCAAGACTAACAGCTATCTTTGTTATCATTGCTGCTGTCTTGAGGAGAAAAAATTGTAGCCAAGCTGTCAAAACTGTTTTGAGGGATAACGATAAACACAACAGTCCAAATGCTGGTTATCCTGAGGCTGCTGTAGCAGGAGCTTTAGAAATACAACTTGGGGGCACCAATAAATACTTTGGTAGAGAAGTTTATAAACCTACCATAGGAAACTCTTTAGATGTGTTAAATAAAAGCCATATTCTTAAAACGATTGATTTAATGTATTGGACCTCTGCAGTGGCGATGCTATTTTTTACTATACTAAAATTAATGATGGGAGATTGGTCATATGGCCCATGGTGGTAATATATTTGAGATACAAAGAAAGTGCAATATTCACAAAGATGATCTTCTAGATTATAGTGCGAATATTAATCCTTTAGGACTTCCAGATTCTTTAAAAACAATGATTTTACATAGCATAGAGGACCTTCAACACTACCCTGATATTCATTATGAGGAATTAAAAATGGCTATTGCAGAATATTACTGTGTTGATAAAAAGGATATTTTCGTAGGAAATGGTGCTGCACAGATTATTTTTGATACGATTCACGCATTAAACCCCAAAAAAACCATGATTTTGGCACCTACCTTTAGTGAATATGAAAGAGCACTAAAAGTTTGTGGTAGTGAAATTGTGAAGCATGCTTTACATGAAGAAGAGGACTTTCGTGTTAATATCCAAGAACTGTTAGAGGCAATGGATAAGGATATTGATCTAATGATTTTATGTAATCCAAATAACCCTACCAGTAAGCTATTAAAGGCAGAAGAAATAAAAAAGGTATTAGAACAAGCTGTTAAAAAGAATATCTATTTAATGATAGATGAAGCCTTTATGGACTTTGTAAGTGAAGAAGAATCCTATAGCATGATGCAGTCTTATCGAGAATACGAGAATTTAGTGATTGTAAGAGCTTTTACAAAGTTTTATGGGATACCAGGATTGCGATTAGGATTTGGTTTATGTAGTAATGAGAAACTTAAGGAAAAAATTTCAAGTGGAGCGATTCCCTGGAGTATAAATACATTTGCAGCATATTTTGGAAAAGTATTATTAGCAGAAACAAACTATGTTGAAAAAACTCATAGATGGTTGGAGAATGAAAAGAAGCGATTTGTGGAAAAATTAAAAGAAATAGACGGACTGAAAATTTTCTCTCCTTCTGTTAATTTTATTCTTGTAAAAATTTTAAAACCAAATGTTGATGTTTTACAGCTGCAGAAAAAACTGTTAGAAAAAAATATTTTAATTAGAGATTGTAGTAACTTTAGCAACTTGGATAAAAGTTTTTTCAGGATAGCAATAAAAGATGAAACAAATAATGAGAAGTTTGCAGAGGCTTTACAGGAAGCGATGATCAAGTAAAAAACACTTGAACTTTCAAGTGTTTTAAGAAGGTACACAGGCGTCACATACACCATAAAAGCAAAGGTGCTGATTGTCGATTTGGTAACCTGTTAAACTTTCTACCCTTTTGGACAAATGCTTGAAAAATTCATTTTCTAAATCTTCAACTTTTTGGCATTTGTTGCACACGACATGAGGATGACTTGTAGTGTTTGAGTCGTATCTAAAGCTATTTTCCCCTATATTAATTACTTGCACCAACCCTAATCCTGCAAAAAGCTCTAAGGACTTGTAGACAGTAGCTAGGCTGATGGTTGGATATGCAGGGGCAAGCTTTTTGTAAATAGCTTCAGCATTAGGGTGATCCTCACTATCTTTTACAGCTTGATAAATTGCAATACGTTGTGGCGTGATTTTACAGTTATTGTCTTTCAAAAACTTTACTAAAGTCTCCATAACCCATTCCCCCCTAGAAATAAATACAAATTATCACTTAGTATCTTATTTCCATTATAAGATACTGTTAATATTTTGTCAATTGAAAAGCAAGGTTTTATGCAAGTTTTAAAGGCTAATGAGGCTATGGTACTATTGACAAGCAAGTGGGGAAGAGGAAGAATACCTTTGAAATCAGTGAGAAAAAATGTTATAAAAGGAGGGATGGAATGAAATATAAGCTAGCTGTGTTAGATATGGATGGAACTTTATTAAATAGTAAGCACGAAATAAGTGAAGAAAATAAAAGAGCATTAAGAGAAGCTATGAAATGTGGTGTAAAGATAGCTATTGCTACTGGCAGAATCTATACTTCAGCAGGATTTTATGCAAAACTCTTAGGGCTTGCTACTCCCATCATTGCGTGTAATGGTGCCTTTATAAAAGAACCATTAGGAGAAGAAGGTATTTATTCTAATCCTATCAAAACAGAGGATGTATTGAAGGTGATTGAGCTATGCAAAGAACACAATCTATATTTTCAATTTTATGATGAAGAAAATTTTTATGTGGAAACTTTAAGCCATAGTGCTTTAAAGTATCATAATTGGAACAAAAAACAAAAAGAAGAGGATCAGATTAAGATTCTTCAACTAGAAGATGCAGCTTCATATTTAAAGGTAAAGGACATAAAGGTATTGAAAATATCTATTATGGATGATGATCCTAAAAACTTGGAAAATATCAAAAACATTATTAGTAAAATTGATTCTGTAGAAGTAAATAAGTCATGGTATGATAATATAGAGGTAATGAATCGGGGTGTATCCAAAGGAAAAGCCATCGAGGCATTAGGAAAAATTTTAGATATTCATGGAGATGAAATCATAGCCTTTGGAGATAATTATAACGATCTCTCTATGAAGGATTATGTCAAAACCTTTGTGGCTATGGGCAATGGAGAAGTCTATGTAAAACAACAGGCAGATTATATCACCGATAGCAACGATGACAGTGGTGTAGCTAGGGGAATTTACAAGCTGGTTTTAGGAGAGAAGGATCACTAGGAGGCAGGGTTTATTTGGAGAAGAAAATAGTTTCTCTCATTCAGTGTAGAGAATATGATGATAAACTTATTAAAGAATCTATAGAAAAATCATTTGATCATTTAGGCGGTATAGGTAAATTTATTAATAGAGGAGACAAAGTTCTATTAAAGCTAAATTTATTGATGAAAAAAAACCCTGAAGATGCCACTACAACCCATCCAGTATTTACAAAGGCATTAGCACAGGTATTAATAGAATATGGGGCAGAGGTAATTATTGGTGATAGTCCAGGGGGCCCCTTTAATAGTTCACTGCTTAGAGGCGTTTATAAAGCTTGCGGTATTGAAGCAGCAGCGGCAGAGGTAGGAGCAAAACTAAACTTTAATACGAATACGATAGATATACAAAATCAAAATGGATTAATCTTAAAACGAATTACTGCCATTGAAGTCTTACAGGAAGTAGACAAAGTGATATCAGTTTCAAAGCTTAAAACCCATGGGATGATGATGTTTACCGGTGCTGTTAAAAATATGTTTGGGATCGTTGCGGGGCTTGAAAAGGCAGAATATCATGTAAGAATGCCTAATAATGAAGATTTTTCTAATGCTCTTGTGGACATATGTTTAGCTGCTAATCCTATCTTATCCTTTATGGATGGTATTGTTGGGATGGAGGGTGCTGGACCTAGTGCAGGAGATCCAAGGGAGATAGGGGCGGTGCTTGCTTCAACAAGCCCATATCATTTGGATGTTGTAGCAACATCGCTGATAGGACTAACACCTGCAAAGGTTCCAACGATTCAGAGAGCTATAGAAAGAGGATTATGTAAAGGAAACTTTGAAGATATTGATTTAAAAGGTGAAAAAGTTGACAGTTTTCTTCTTACAGATTTTGTTGTGCCTGAAATAAGGAGCTTAGACTTGCTGGAAGGCAAACTACCAAAATTTTTAAGAGATATACTGAACAATATGTTGCAGCCAAAACCAGTTTTCATGCATGATGATTGTGTGGGTTGTAGTGATTGTGCTGAAAGTTGTCCACCAAAAGTGATTGATATGGTAAGTAATAAACCGAGGGTAAGACTAGATGAATGTATAAGGTGCTTTTGTTGCCAAGAGTTGTGTCCTGTTAAGGCGGTAGATATACATAGGCCAGTGCTGATGAAATGGCTGTCGAAATTGTAATACATAAAATAAAAACCTACTAGTTTAGCTGGTGGGTTTTTATTCGTATGTTGAGGGTTTGTTATATGCATAAGATACTATCTAGTGGGAACAAATATAATAAAAAGCTAGTTGGAGGAAAAAATGAGAAATAGAAGAGTGCAGGAACCCATTGTCGGCATAACCCATAATCAGCTGGAACAGTTGTCTATAGTAGAGGCTATAGACCTATTACCCATAGATGAAATCATCAAGCCAGGAGATCGGGTAGTGATTACTCCTAATTGGGTAAAATCAAAACCCCCCTACACAGCTACTGTTGTAGGACCTCAAACTTTACAAAAACTCATTCAATATATAAAAGCTAAAAATCCTGCAAGTGTTGTTGTAGCTACAGGTTCTGGTGGAGATGATACATTAAAGGTATTTCAAGAAGTGGGCTATGATAAGATTATTCAACAGGAAAATGTAGAATTTATCGATTTGAATTATGGCCCTTATACAGAACTAGTATTAGAACATAATATTATTAAAAGTACAAAAATTAATAAGTTACTGCAGGAAACAGATGTACTTATAAGCTTTACACAGTTAAAGCAGCATGAAGAAGCCACTGTAAGTGCTTCCATTAAAAATATTGCACTAGGATGGCCGCCTGCGGAAGTTCACGGGTTTCCTAAAAAAAAGTTAGGTATTCATGAAGATTTGCATGGATTTATAGCAGCGATATCCAAAAAAGTACCTATAGACTTAGCTATTGTAAGTCTAGATAAAACCATGATAGGAACAGGCCCTTCTAATGGCAAAGCAGTAAATACAGAAGGATTAGTGATAGCAGCTACAGATCCAGTAGCTGCAGATGCTATCGGGGCTAGGCTCTTAGGTTTTTTACCTCAAGCTGTGCAGTATATTTACCAACTATACAAAGAAGGTATAGGAGAAGCAGATCCTAAAAAAATGATGATAAAAGGACTGACGTTAGAAGAAGCAGAAAAATTGTTTTCTAAGGCAGCCTATGGTGAAGAAATTGTTTTAGATGATAATAATGTGATAAAAAACATTCACGGCTCACAATGAAGCATTATTTAACATTGTACATAATACCCACGGTTTTTGGTCCACAGTGGCTGGAGACGACACATCCAGCCTCTAGGGCTATTAATTCTTTAACTTCTAATACTTTTAGAAGTTCTTCTTTTAAGTACAATAAATCCTCAGGAGCAAGGGAATGAATGATAATCATTCTATCCGTATCTATCTGATCTGAATCCTTTAAGACTTGCTGCAACAATGTATTTAGGGTTTTTTCTCTTTTACCCCTTGTCTTCTGATCAAGAAGAATTTTTCCCTCTACTACTTTAAGAATGGGTCTGATCTTTAGCATGTTTCCAATAAAACTTTGAATAGATGAGCACCTACCGCCTTTTTGCAAGTATTGTAATGTATCAATGGCAAAGTAAGTTCGCATTTTTGAAATCATTTCTCTTGTTTTAGCTGCAATTTCTTGGTGAGTCAAACCTTCTCTAACATAATCCACCGCTTTTAAGACTAACAATCCTATACCAGCTGATAAATTTAGGGAATCCACAATTTCAATGGATCCTTCAGGAAACTCTGAAGCAGCTATTTTAGCATTTTGTATGGTAGCGGATAATTGAGAGGATAGACCAATATATACAATGCTTTTACCTTCATCAATATAGGGTTTAAAGACATTGTGAAAATCAACTGGTGTAGGAGCAGAGGTTTTAGGCAGCTCTCCCGTTTCATCGACTTTTTTATATAAATCCTCTGTTGAAATTTCTATGCTATCCCTATAAGCATCTTTTTCTCCAAAAATAACATATAAAGGCACCATAGCAATTCCTTTTTCTTGGAGAATTTCTAAAGAGAGATCACTTGTACTATCGGTAATGATTTGTATAGGATACATTTTTGTTCCTCCTAAATATTAAGTAAAATACATTTTATTATTATAACAACAAGTATACAAAAAATAATATATTTATGAAATGTTTTCTTAACATATTTTTCTCTAATCAGATTATAACATAAATAGCTACGGTAGTCTTAAAAAAGTACCTATCTTAAGGAACAATTAAGAGAGCTTGTGCATATTTAAGATATAGAGGAGGGATTAAAATGGATAACTATGGTTTGATAGAACACTGTAAAAAAACTTTGGAGGAAAAATGGGGCTATGTGTGGGGAACTTTTGGTCAGGTACTGACTGAGAATTTGTTGCAGCAAAAAATATTACAATACCCAACGAATGTAGGAAGTTTCCAAGAGTTCATAAGACAAAATTGGATGGGAAAAAGGACTGCTGATTGTACGGGGCTTATAAAATCTTACCTTTGGTGGAATGATGGAAATATTAAGTACGATGCAGCGACAGATATTAGTGCCAATATGATGTACAATCGGGCTACAGAAAAGGGAGACATAAGGACTATGCCAGATATTCCAGGGATTTGTGTCTGGAAAGATGGGCATATAGGTGTGTATATCAGTGAGGGAAAAGTAATAGAAGCAAGAGGTACCAGACAAGGAGTGATACAATCATCTCTTAGTGGCACAGACTCAGCAGGATGGACCCATTGGTTAAAATGTCCATATATAGAGTATATTGAAAAAGTAGAAGAAAATCAAGAATCACCAGAATGGGCTAGATTAGCGAGAACCTGGATAATGGATAATGGCATAAGCGATGGTTCTAGACCAAAAGATCCTGCTACAAGAGAAGAAGTGTGGAGAATGTTACAAAAATATGCAGAAAGGTTAAAATAGTCGTCTCTTATTGACAAAATAGGACAGTATATGATTTAATTGGATTTATGAGTCTTGAGCTTTCAATCCTTAAGATTCTTATAGTATAAAGTAGCAAACTTTGCTGGGGGTCAGTTCGTAACCATCCTGACCATAAACAAAACTACGGATTTGGAGGTAAACAAATGAAAAAAACTAGGTTTTTAACCCAAGCTGCTATGATTGCAGCTATCTATGTGGTGTTGGTGGAAGCTTTTAAACCTTTTGCCTATGGAATGGTGCAAGTTAGGGTAGCTGAGGCATTGACAATACTACCTTTTTTTACACCAGCAGCTATTCCTGGATTAACGATAGGTGTAATTGTATCTAATATTATTGGCCCTTATGGAATACTGGATATTATCCTTGGAGGTTTGGCTACTTTAGTAGCTGCATATCTTTCCTATAAGATTCCTAAAAGAGCTTTAGTGCCTCTACCGCCTGTTTTAGTCAATGCAGTGATCATAGGAGCCATGTTGTATTATATTTTCTTAGGGACACCAGACCAAATGCCTTTATTGGCAATTATGGGATGGGTTGGACTAGGACAATTAATAGCATGTTATGGGTTAGGATATCCTTTGATAAAGATTTTGGACAAATATGGAAAAAGAATATTTTGGTAAAACATTTTGATAATATAAAAACTACCGTTTGCAAAGTGAAGACGGTAGTTTTTCATATTAGGATGAAGCGGTAAATTTATTTTTTTGCAAATGAAGCGTGGTTAAAATGCATCTCATAGTGACAGCGATAAGTACAACTGCACCACCTACAAAGGCCCATTTTCCAGGGGTTTCTCCAATCAATAATAAAACCCAGACAGGATTCATGATTGGTTCAATGACAGTGATAAGTACAGTCTCCATGGCAGTAACCTGTTTAGTAGCGGCAGCATATAACAGATAAGATAGCCCTAGTTGAAAAACGCCTAAAAACAATAGACCAGCAAAATCTGTAACAACAAGGGTGGAGCGTAGCATAAACGGAAGTGCAATGATTGCAGTGAAAATGTTTCCTATCAGTAGAGATTCAAAGGGGGATTCATCCTTCTGTTTTCGTAATAATAGCACCATAGCAGCAAGACTCATTCCACTGACAATAGCTAATAGATTTCCTATAATATTTTGGGGTTGTAGGTCGCCGACAAAAAACAAAGTCATACCACTAAAAACGCAAAAAACTGTAATCCAGTCCAAACGTGTAGTCTTTTCCTTTAGAAACATGAAACCAAACAAAGCTACATAAATAGGGGCAGTGTATTGCAATAATATAGCGTTTGCAGCAGTAGTCCATTTACAGGCAGTTACAAAGGAGAGCATCATCCCTGCATAAGCCAATCCCCCTAGAACTTGAGTCTTGGACCAAGTAAATTTAGGTTTTTCAATCATAAACCATACAAATATAGCAGCAATACTGCTCCTAAAGCCAGCAAGAGCAAAGGGATGCAGATGTATGGATTTGATAAATACACCACCTAGACTCAGTAAAAAAGCACTAATTAGCAAATATACAACAGCGGTTTTTTGACTACATTTGTTTACTAAAAAATTCATCATACATAATCACCCTTATTCCGATGGTATTTTAAAACGCCAATTACCAAGAATCGCTAATTATATTGTATATTTAGAAATGCAACATAGCAATCATTACTTTTCAAATAAGCTCCTCTAAGTATGAGCATAGAGGGTGGGAGCATGTCAGAAATTATGTTATAATTAAGAACAACATAAGAATTAATAAGTTTACTTAAATGGGTTCATCGTTGTTCTTACCAATCTTAAAATGAAGGGGGAATAAAATGCCAAACTATGGGAATTATATTGTGGCTGCAGCTATTCTGTTGATCATTTTAATATCTATACAATATTCACTTAACAAAATTATTGTTTTATTAAAAGAAATGAAAGAAATTTTATTGACTATACAAAACAAGCCTTATAAATAATTATGGTATAACAGGGGAATAAATAAAATATTCATTTATATATTAACCATTGTCCTAATAAATAGTTTGACATAAGGAGTTGTTTACATTAGAATATTGAATGATATTATAGAGTAAAACAATGGAGGGGAACCAATGGACATAGATAAGAAAGCATGGGAAATCCTTT
Source organism: Clostridium aceticum (assembly GCF_001042715.1). Lineage (NCBI taxonomy): Bacteria > Bacillati > Bacillota > Clostridia > Peptostreptococcales > Natronincolaceae > Andreesenella > Andreesenella acetica. The sequence continues at coordinate 1,048,321 of NZ_CP009687.1, forward strand.
GCTCAGAAGGAGACATAAAAAAAAGATTAAAAGAGTTAGGGCAACAGTTGTCTGTTGATTATAAGGATAAAAAACTGTATGTAATTTCTCTATTGAAGGGAAGTTTTATTTTTGCAGCAGATTTGGTGAGAGAAATAAGTGTTCCAGTTAAAATAAATTTTATAACCACCTCTAGTTATGGTCATGATTTAGAAAGCAGTGGTTCAGTAGAAATTGTATCAGATATAACAGAAGACTTAACTAGCTATGATGTTTTAGTAGTGGATGACATTACAGACTCTGCTTTAACGATGAAACATGTTATGGAGCATTTAAATAAGAAAAACCCTGCCAGTATTAAGAGCTGTGTATTGTTGGACAAACCTGAGAGAAGAAAGGTTGAATTGGTGCCAGATTATGTAGGGTTCACCATTCCAGACAAATTTGTGGTAGGTTACGGACTGAACTATGGAGACTACTACCGTAATATTCCTTATGTATTTATTGTCACGGAAGAAGACCGCTAAAAAAGTGCCTCATTTTTGAGACACTTTTTTTATCCTCGCAAATCTTCTAGCAATTTAATCTTGTCAGTAGTTTTTGCGTCTTTTGCCTTAATAATTCTTGCTGGTGTTCCAGCAACTACCGTATTAGGAGGCACATCCTTTGTTACAACAGAACCAGCGGCAACCACAGCTCCCTTGCCTACTCTTACACCTTCCAACACCACAGCGTTAGCTCCTATAAAAACTTCATCCTCTATAATAACAGGGTCTTTACTAGGAGGTTCTAAAACTCCTGCAATTACTGTTCCCGCCCCCACATGAACGTTCTTACCAATCAAGCCTCTTGCACCGATGACACAGTTCATATCGATCATAGTGTTCTCACCGATTTTAGCACCAATATTTATGACGGCCCCCATCATGATCACTGCATCTTTACCTAGTTCCACCCCTTCTCTTATTAAGGCACCAGGTTCAATTCTTGCTGGAAGATGAAGAATTTCCATCAGGGGAATAGCGGAGTTTCTTCGGTCATTCTCTAAGTAATAGTCCTCAATATTTTTCTTGTTTTTATCTAAGAGTTCAGCTATTTCTTCGTACTCTCCAATTAGAATCCAAAAATTTTCTTGTCCAAAAACCTTCACTTCTTTTGATATAGCGGGTTGAAGTTTCCCTTGAACAAAAACCTTAACTGGCGTAGATTTTTTTGATTCTTTTATAAATTTTGCAATTGCTTGTGCCTCTGTTAAGTCAAAAGAATTTTTTAGCTTTTCAACCTTACTACTCATTTGTAATCATTCCTTTCTTGGATTGCCTACTTTCCTTCAACACCAACATTCGCATACTAACTTACCCTATTGATAAGCTGTAGTATTATTATGTACATAAGTTGCAATAAAATTTTTACAACTTAAGTGTAAGATATTTACTACAACTTATATATATTAGTATTTTCAATAAAAAATAACTGTCTTTAATATACTATGAAAAAATTAAAAAAGTGTGTTATAAAACTTTAAATAGCAAAATATAACATACAACCAATGAAATAAGTTGTTTTAAAGAGAGAAAAACTATAAAATAGAATAGACAAAAAAATTAGGGGAGGAAGAAACTTGGAATTATCTATAGAAATCAAAAACTTACTGGAAGAACTAAAGAAACTTCGGAGAGATTTACATAAAATTCCTGAATTGGGTTTGGAAGAGGAAAAGACTTCTCAATATATCAAAACCTATTTACAACAGTTAGATATAAAGTATGAGGAAAATGTCTTAGAAACAGGTATCATAGCTTACTTTCAGGGTAAAGACCCTAAAAAAACCTATTGTTTTCGTGCTGATATAGACGCTTTAGGGATGCAGGAACAAAATCAGTTAGAGTATCAATCACTACACACCGGAAAAATGCATGCATGTGGACATGATGGTCATACAGCCATTCTTTTAGGTCTTGCAAAAACTCTAGTGGAAAACAAAGAAAAGCTAAAGGATAATATCGTTTTATTATTTCAACCAGCAGAAGAAGGTCCCGGTGGAGCACTGCCTATTTTAGAGGGAGGTTTTTTAAAAAAGTATGGTGTTGAAGAAATATATGGTCTGCATCTTTTTCCAGGATTGCAGGAAGGCCAATTGGGACTTCGACCTGGAGCAATGATGTCACAGAATGGAGAATTTGATATTTTTATCAAAGGACAAAGTGCTCATGGTGCTATGCCCCATGTAGGTGTAGATAGTATTGTTGTTTCCAGTGAAATGGTGCTAGGTATGCAAACTATTATAAGCCGTAATATCAACCCTATTGAACCCGCTGTGATTACTATAGGAAGAGCAGAGGCAGGAGAAAAACGCAATATCATAGCTGAAGAAGCCGTGCTGGAAGGAACCATACGGACCTTTAGTCAAGAAACCTATGATTTAATTAAGAAAAGAATGATGGACTTTAAAAAGGGGCTTGAGATCAATTATGGATGTCAGATTGACATGATAATTAGGGATATGTATCCAGCAGTATATAATGATCCTCATCTAACAGAAACTTTTATTGAAGCTCAAGAAAAGTGTGGTATAGATGATATAGAAATCATAGACCCTATTATGCTAGCAGAGGATTTTTCCTTCTATCAAAGAGAAATTCCAGGACTTTTCTTTTTTCTAGGCACTAAAAACCAAGAAAAAGGTTTTACTTATCCTCTGCATAATGGAAAATTTAATTTTGATGAAAAAGTTCTGGGTTATGGATTGCAAGTTTATGTTAATTTGCTAAAATATCGTGGTGCATTACAATAAATTAAGGTTTAAGTTAAGGCCAATGAAATATAAATATAATAAGGAGGTGCTGCATGTTAGAAGAGAAACGATTAAGATTAGTAGATGCCAATATTTTATACTTAATTGGGGCTATTCTTTTCTTTACTCTGGGGTTTTATTTTCAAAGTTTAAGTCTAAAATGGGGGTTAATTATAACACAATATCTCTTGATATTACTGCCTCCTATCATCTACTTAAAAATGAAGAAGATTCCTATAAAAAAAACAATGCGCTTTAACAAAATTAGTATAAAACATAGTATTTTAGTAGTATTCATAACGCTATTTATGTACCCTGCGGCTGTTTTTGCTAATGCCCTTTTTATGGCTCTAATGAGCATGCTGGGAAACCTAAACATACCAGAATTGCCTACAGCTACGAATCCAACAGAATACATTGTCTTAATGTTTATCATTTCTGTTTCAGCGGGGATTTGTGAAGAAGTGTTTTTTAGAGGATTTATACTTCCGGGTTATGAAAACTTGGGAACAAAAAAAGCTATTATTATTTCCTCCATTTTATTTGGAATATTTCATTTTAACCTATACAATTTGCTTGGGCCTATCGTATTAGGATTAGTATTTTCCTATCTAATTATTTTAACAAATTCTATCTACGCAGGAATGATTGGACATATTGTTAATAATGGTTTTGCTGTTACTTTAGGATATGTTCTTAATAAGTTTGCTGGCTTCTTAGAGGAAAGCCAAGAAGCAGCACCTGAAATCTCCACAACGTTGGCTTTGCTGATCAATGTGCTGGTTTTTGGTATGATAGCTATAATCACTAGTTATCTTGCTTTTCGTTTAATAAAAATAATAAAAAAAGATAGAGAAAAACAAAAAAATCTTCTAGAGAGGAATAACTTACAAGAAGAAGACGAAAAATATGAAAAGACAATACACTCTGTGTCCTTAGGGGATTTTATCCCTTTACTATTAGTACTACCTTTGTTTTTATTAATTGCTATCATACAAATCAGAGAAATTATTGGCCTTGGATAGAGAAGGTTGTATATTTCTTCCATTTTTATACCATAATAAAAAATAGGGAGGGATTTGTATGACGAAAAATCAACCAGAAAAAGAGTTTACCCCTGACTTAATGATGAAGTATGAGATTGCTGAAGAGTTAGGTCTCATAGACAAAGTGAAAAAGTTGGGTTGGGGAGGTTTAACTGCCAAGGAGACAGGAAGAATTGGTGGTCTTATGACAGTACGAAAAAAACAATTGAAAAAAGTAGCTGAAGAATAGTAAAATCAGAGGGTAGGCGAAATGTATACACGAAAAAAAAGTTGACATCAATATTTGCCTATGTTAAACTAATAATGAATGGGGATACATAGTGTCTTTGTTTAATTTAAATTAAGTTTTAGGAGGAATTTTTAAATGGAAAAAGGTACAGTAAAGTGGTTTAACGCTGAAAAAGGTTATGGATTTATTTCAAGAGAAAACGGTGACGATGTATTCGTACACTTTTCAGCAATTACAATGGATGGATTCAAAACATTAGAAGAAGGTCAAACAGTTCAATTTGAAATTGTTCAAGGTGACAAAGGACCTCAAGCTACAAACGTAAGTAGAGGATAATATTAGAAATATGTAGGTTAATCTTGTAGTCAAATCCTCAGGGATTAAATATATAAGAATTTACCATGAATTTGAAACAGGTTGGCATGCCAACTTGTTTTTTTTCATGTATAAATTTTTTCTGTAGGACTAGTGAATAAACAAAAACATGGCATACTAAGTAGTGTACATAAGATAATAAAGAAAGAGGTGGAACTATGAAAAACTGTGTTATTCGTGCTACTGCTGCCAATAATAGTATTAGAGCTTTTATTGCTAACACAACTAGTATGGTGGAAAAAGCCAGACAAATTCATGAAACATCTTCAGTAGCTATCGCTGCCCTTGGACGGACAATGACAGCTGCCTCTATGATGGGTTTAATGTTAAAAAGTGAAAATCATCAACTTACTGTAAAAATTAATGGTGGTGGAGAATTAGGAAGTATTGTAGTAGTAGGAAACAGTCAAGGTAATGTAAAAGGATATGTAGCTAATCCACAGGTGGAGAGTAGCTATATAAAGCCTGGAAAGTTAGATGTAGGAAAGGCTGTAGGGGCAAATGGTGACATCACCGTTATTAAAGATTTAGGTCTAAAGGACCCTTATATAGGAACTTCTGCTTTAGTATCGGGAGAAATAGCAGAGGATTTTGCCTCTTATTTTCTACACTCAGAGCAGCAGCCTTCTGCGATAGCATTAGGCGTTTTGGTAGAAAGAGACTATACTGTAAAGGCAGCCGGTGGTTTTATCATACAAGTACTGCCCAATATAGAAGAAGAAGTATTAGAGAAATTGGAAGAAAAACTTCTCTCTCTTGATCCAATCACAGTGCTAATGGATCAAGGGATGAAGGAGGAGGACATTCTTTACCATGTTTTAGGAGATTTATCCCCAGAAGTCGTGGAAAGATATGAAGTGGACTTTGTTTGTGATTGTAATAAAAGTAGATTTGAGAGAGCTTTAATAAGTATCGGTAGAAAAGATTTAACCGAAATTATTGAAGAAGATGAGAGCGCAGAGTTAGTTTGCCACTTTTGTAATGAAAAACATTATTTTAACAAAGAAGAACTTGAAAAATTATTAGAAGAATTATAAAAACAACAGAAAAAAGAAGCTATAGGTATATAAAGTGACTTATCTAGTTGTAATCATGGAATACTGTCTAAAATAAGCTTTGAAATAGTGACCAGGATAATGTATACTAGATTTTGTCACTGTTGAGGGCGCATAGCTCAGCTGGGAGAGCACCTGCCTTACAAGCAGGGGGTCACAGGTTCAAGTCCTGTTGCGCCCACCAGCCCAGATAGCTCAGTCGGTAGAGCAGGGGACTGAAAATCCCCGTGTCGGTGGTTCGATTCCGCCTCTGGGCACCAATATTATAACTAATTTTATAAAAGACGCGGAAGTGGCTCAGTGGTAGAGCATCGCCTTGCCAAGGCGAGGGTCGCGGGTTCGAGTCCCGTCTTCCGCTCCAATATAAAGTTTCGGCGGCATAGCCAAGTGGTAAGGCAGAGGTCTGCAAAACCTTTATTCCCCAGTTCAAATCTGGGTGCCGCCTCCAATAAAATTAAAAGAAGTAAACGAAGAAATGAATTTAAAAGAATTCATTTTTTTTTATTATAGAAAATTTCTTTAATATTAAAATTTTTATAAAGTTTTTTAAAAGCACTTGACAATGTTAGCGGATATTGTTAGAATACAATACATAAATTAAATTAAAAATTAAATTCAAAATTTAATAACAACATATACAAATGCAATGAAGGAGAACGGTATTTTGCATAAAGCAGTTTCAGAGAGTCGGTGGTAGCTGTGAACCGATACTGTCGTGGAATACAAATCCCTCCCAAGCAGTTCCTCTGAAACCAGATACATAGCTCCAGTAAGAGGTAAACGGTAAGCCCCGTTATAGGCAAGGGTTTGATAGAACCTAGAGAGTGGTTTCTGCTGTGAAGTAGATGCAAGTTAGGGTGGTAACGCGCGGAATAATTCCTCGTCCCTGTATAATTCAGTTTATAATTATGCAGTGGCGGGGATTTTTTATTGGAGCTAATTTTCAAAATTTTAGAAGAGTTAAAAATTTTACATGTAAATTAATTATTTATTAAAAAACTCTTGCATTATTGGTGAAAATATCTTACAATAATTTAAAAAATTTAAGTTATAATTAAAAGGAGGGTACACCATGAATAAACATGTGCTTTCCGTATTGGTGGAAAACCAACCGGGCGTATTAAGTAGAGTATCGGGATTGTTTAGTAGAAGAGGATACAACATCGATAGTTTTACAGCAGGTGGGACAGAGGATGAAAGGTTAAGTCGCTTAACCATTGTATTAAATGGAGACTATCAAGCCTTAGACCAAATAAAAAAACAATTAAACAAGCTCATTGATGTAGTGAAAATTACAGAATTAAAGCCTGAAGAAGCAGTTTATAGAGAGTTAGCTTTAGTAAAGGTAACTGCAGATGAATCTACTAGAGCATCCATTTTAGAAGTGGTAGACATATTTAGAGGAAAAGTAATCGATGTGGCAAGTGAGCATCTAACAGTGGAGATGACAGGGGATCAAGAAAAAGTTTTGGCTTTTATTGATATGATGAAGAGTTATGGTATTAAGGAAATTGTCCGCACAGGTATGACTGCCTTAGGACGATGGAGTAACTAAATAAAACAATATTAATTATAAATTTGAGGAGGAACATAAAATGGCAAAAATGTATTATGAAAATGACTGTAACTTAGAATTATTAAAGGGAAAGACTGTAGCAATAATTGGATATGGTAGCCAAGGTCATGCCCATGCTTTAAACTTACATGAATCTGGGGTAAAGGTGATCGTAGGCTTATATACAGGTAGTAAATCTTGGCAGTTAGCAGAAGAGGCTGGACTAAAGGTTGCTGTAGCAGCTGAAGCAGCTGCTGAAGCAGACGTGATTATGATCCTAGTTAACGATGAAAAACAAGCGAAATTATATAAAGAAAGCATAGAACCAAACTTAACAGCAGGAAAGTATTTAGTTTTTGCACATGGATTCAACATTCATTATGGTCAAGTTGTACCACCACAAGATGTAAATGTATTTATGGTGGCACCTAAGGGACCAGGACATACAGTAAGAATTCAATATCAAGAAGGTAAAGGGGTGCCTTGTCTATTTGCTATTTATCAAGATGTTACTGGCGATACAAAAGACATTGCATTGGCTTATGCAGCAGGTCTTGGTGGAGCTAGAGCTGGTATTCTTGAAACTACTTTCCAAGAAGAAACAGAAACTGACTTATTCGGAGAACAAGCTGTACTATGCGGTGGTGTATCAGAGTTAATTAAGGCAGGTTTTGATACATTAGTGGAAGCTGGATATCAACCAGAAGTAGCGTACTTCGAGTGTCTTCACGAAATGAAACTTATTGTAGATATGATTAATCAAGGTGGATTAAGCTATATGAGATATTCTGTTAGTGATACAGCAGAATATGGAGACTATGTTGCTGGTAAACGTGTTGTTACTGAAGATACAAGAAAAGAAATGAAGAAAATTTTAGGGGAAATTCAAGAAGGAACTTTTGCAAAGAACTGGATTTTAGAAAACCAAGCAAATCGTCCTGCTTTCAGTGCTAGAAGAAGAATAGAACAAAATGGTCTAATCGAAGTAGTAGGTAAAGAATTAAGAAAGATGATGACTTGGTTAAAAAAATAAATTGAGATAGGCTGGAGGGATGTAAATGGCAAAGCATATAAAAATATTTGATACAACCTTAAGAGACGGAGAACAATCACCGGGTTGTAGTATGAACCTACAAGAAAAACTTGAACTAGCAAGGCAGCTGGAAAGGTTAAAGGTGGATGTAATCGAAGCAGGTTTTGCTATTGCATCCCCTGGAGATTTTGCAGCAGTAAAAGCAGTTGCAGAAACGATTAAAAATTGTAAAGTGGCTAGTTTAGCAAGAGCGTTGCCGGAGGATATAAAAAGAGCTTATGAAGCTGTTAAACATGCTGAATCTCCTAGGATACATACCTTCATAGCGACGTCTCCTATTCATATGAAGTATAAGCTTAAAGCCACTGAAGAAGAAGTGTTAGAACGATCTATTGCAATGGTGAAGTATGCCAAAAGCCTTTGTAGTGATGTGGAATTTTCTGCGGAGGATGCTTCAAGAACAGAAGCAGCTTTTCTTTATAAGGTCCTTGAGGCAGTCATTGAAGCAGGAGCAACGGTAGTTAATATTCCTGATACAGTAGGGTATACCACTCCAGACGAGTATTATAATCTTATATTAAATATTAGGAATAATGTAAAAAACATTGATAAGGCAGAGATTTCTGTTCACTGTCATAACGATTTGGGTTTAGCTGTAGCTAATACATTAGCTGCTGCTAGGGCTGGGGCTACTCAACTAGAATGTACCATCAATGGTATTGGAGAGCGAGCTGGGAATGCAGCTTTAGAAGAGATTGCTATGACACTGAATACGAGAAAAGACCTATACGATTTAACTACCAATATAGAAACTACGGAAATTTATCCTACCAGTCGTTTGGTTACTAAGCTAACTGGCATGAAAATACAGCACAACAAGGCTATTGTAGGAGACAACGCTTTTGCCCATGAGTCGGGGATACATCAACACGGTATGCTAGCCCATAAAAATACCTATGAGATCATGACCCCTGAGTCTGTAGGACTTACTAATAATAAGCTAGTTCTAGGAAAACACTCAGGACGCCATGCCTTCGAAGAAAGGTTAAACCTATTAGGCTATCACTTGTCTAAAGATGATTTAAATAAACTTTTCTTAGAGTTTAAAGTTTTAGCAGATAAAAAGAAAATGATTTACGATAAAGACCTAGAGGCATTGGTAGAAGAAAAATCCGTAAGAATTAAAGAGTTCTGTAAACTAGGTCAATTTGTTATAAATAGTGGGAATACTATTACGCCAACTGCAACTGTTAGACTAATAAAAAATGACAAGGAAATTGAAGAAGTTGCAACCGGACATGGACCAGTAGATGCTGCCTTTAAGGCAATTGATAAAATCGTTGGAAATGGCTTTTCTCTAGAGGACTATTCCTTAAACTCTGTTACAGAGGGGGAAGATGCACAGGGAGAAGCATCTGTGAAGATAAAGATGCAAGAAGAAATTTATCACGGAAGAGGAATTAGTACCGATGTGGTAGAGGCCAGTATTAAGGCTTACATCAATGCTATTAACAAAATGCTGAGTGAGTTAGAATGGCAAGAGGAGTGAAATTAAATGAACAATAAAATAGAAGTATTTGATTCCACTTTAAGAGATGGGGCACAGGCTGAAGGTATTTCCTTTTCAGTAGAAGATAAGATAAAAATAGTAAGGGCATTAGATGCTTTGGGGATCAGCTATATTGAAGCTGGTAACCCCGGCTCTAATCCTAAGGACTTAGAGTTCTTTGCCCATATGCGAGAGGAAAAACTCAAACATGCTAAATTAACTGCCTTTGGTAGCACTAGAAGAGCCAATATCAATGTAGAAGAGGATAATAACGTTCAATCACTATTAGATGCCAATACTCCAGCAGTAGCAATATTTGGTAAGAGTTGGGACTTTCATGTTACAGATATTATTAAAACCACTTTAGAAGAAAACTTAGCCATGATTCAGGATACAATTGCCTTCTTTAAAGAAAAAGGTAAAGAAGTGATTTTCGACGCCGAACACTTTTTCGATGGATACAAAGCAAATCCAACTTATGCTATGGCCACGTTAGAAGCAGCAGCAAAAGGAGGCGCTGACTGGCTAGCTCTTTGTGAAACCAACGGGGGTGCTTTTCCCGATGAGATATATAAGATTACAAAAGAAGTTGCTGGAAAGTTTCCTGTTAAGGTAGGTATTCATTGTCACAATGATGGTGGTATGGCAGTAGCAAACACTGTTATGGCGGTAGAAGCAGGTGCTACGCAGGTACAGGGAACCTATATTGGTTTTGGAGAAAGATGCGGAAATGTAAACTTAAGTACAGTTATTGCTAATCTTCAATTAAAGCGTGGAAAACAATGTATTCACGAGGATGAGATGATGAACCTTACCTCCACTGCCAGGTTAGTGGCAGAGGTATCTAATGTAGCCATGAATGAAAGGGAACCTTATGTAGGAAACAGTGCTTTTGCTCACAAAGGTGGTATGCACATTGATGGTATAAATAAGGCTTCTAAATCCTTTGAACACATTGATCCTAAAAAAGTAGGCAATCAAAGACGGGTTTTAATGTCAGAAGTTTCAGGAAAAAGTACAGTATTAGCTAAGATACAAAAAATTAATCCTAATATAAAGAAAAACTCTCCAGAGACACAAAAACTTATAGATCGCTTGAAGGAACTGGAGCATGAAGGCTATCAATTCGAAGGAGCAGAAAGCACTTTTGATTTAGTGATCCGAAAGCATTTAGGAAAATACAAACCCTTCTTTGAACTGATCAACTATAAAATTATTGGAGAAAATCAGCCGGGAGGAGAAAACATAGCTTCAGCATTGGTGAAAATCAATGTGGAGGGCAAAATTGAAATGACGGTAGCTGAAGGTGTTGGACCAGTCCATGCTCTAGATAAAGCTCTTAGAAAGGCGTTAGAAACTTTTTATCCTCAGTTAAAGGAAGTACACTTAAAGGATTATAAAGTTAGGGTATTGGACACCACTATTGCTACTGCATCTAAAGTTCGCGTATTAATCGAGTCTACTGATGGATATAACGTATGGACAACGGTGGGGGTTTCATCAGATATTATTGAAGCCAGTTGGATTGCTTTAGTAGATTCTATTGAATATAAATTAATCAAAGATATCGAAGATAAAATAAGGGCGTATATTTGATTAGGTAAAGGTGAGTCGAGTTTACTAACAGGAGGATGAATAAAAATGGGAATGACGATGACACAAAAAATATTAGCAGCTCATGCAGGATTAGAAGTTGTGAAAGCTGGTCAATTGATACAAGCAGATTTAGATTTGGTTTTAGGGAATGATGTTACAACGCCTGTAGCTGTAAATGAATTTAGAAAAATCGGGGTAGAGAATGTATTTGATAAGAAAAAAGTAGCTATTGTTCCAGATCATTTTACACCTAATAAAGATATTAAAAGTGCTGAGCAATGCAAAATGATTCGAGAGTTTGCTTACGAAAAAGAGATTGAAAATTATTTCGAAATTGGAGAGATGGGGATCGAGCATGGTCTTATCCCAGAAAAAGGATTAGTCGTACCTGGAGATGTGGTAATTGGAGCGGACTCTCACACCTGTACGTATGGTGCTTTAGGAGCTTTCTCTACAGGGATTGGTAGTACAGACATGGCAGCAGGAATGGCCACAGGAAAATGTTGGTTTAAAGTGCCATCAGCTATAAAGTTTGTATTAAAGGGAGAACTTTCTAAATGGGTGAGCGGTAAGGATGTTATTTTACACATTATAGGTATGATCGGCGTAGATGGTGCCCTTTATAAGTCTATGGAATTTGTAGGGGAGGGTGTTAAAAACTTGTCTATGGATGATCGTCTTGCTATGGCAAATATGGCTATTGAAGCGGGGGGGAAAAACGGAATTTTCCCAGTAGACGAGAAAACCCTAGCTTATGTAAAGGAACATTCAACGAAGGAGTATACCATCTATACTGCTGATGAAGATGCAGAATACGATAAAGTATATGAGATTGATTTAAGTACCATTCGACCTACTGTAGCATTTCCACATTTACCTGACAATACTCGTACGATTGATGAAGTTGGTGAAGTGAAAATTGATCAAGTAGTAATTGGTTCTTGTACCAACGGTAGAATAGAGGATATGAGGGTAGCTGCTGGAATCTTAAAGGGTAAAAAGGTGGCAAAAGGTGTAAGAGTAATTGTTTTCCCAGTGACACAAAAAGTTTATCTTCAAGCATTACGAGAAGGTTTAATTGAGGACTTTATTGAAGCAGGAGCAGTAGTAAGTACACCTACCTGCGGACCATGTCTTGGAGGACATATGGGTATTCTTGCAAAGGGTGAAAGGGCCATTGCTACTACAAACCGTAACTTTGTAGGAAGAATGGGACATCCTGAATCTGAAGTATATTTAGCAAGTCCAGCTGTGGCGGCAGCTTCAGCTTTAACAGGAAAAATTTCAAATCCAGAAGATATAGCATAGAGGAGGCAAAAACCATGAAAGCAAAGGGAAGCGTTTTTAAATACGGCAGTAACGTAGATACAGATGTTATTATTCCTGCAAGATATCTAAATACCTCTGATCCAGCGGAGTTAGCTAAATATTGTATGGAAGATATAGATGCAGATTTTGCTAAAAAAGTAAAGCAAGGGGATTTAATTGTAGCGGACAAAAACTTTGGTTGCGGTTCTTCAAGAGAGCATGCACCTATCTCAATAAAAGCTTCAGGGGTATCTTGTGTCATTGCTACTACTTTTGCAAGAATTTTTTATAGAAATGCCATCAATATTGGGTTGCCAATTCTTGAATGTAAAGAAGCGGTAGAAAACATTGAAAGTGGCGATGAAGTAGAGGTGGATTTTAGCACCGGGGTTATTTATAATCTAACAAAAAACCAGTCTTATCAAGGTGAAGCTTTTCCAGAATTTATGCAAAATATTATGGCAGCTGACGGACTTATTCAATATATTAAGAACAACTTAAAGAAATAAAGGATATGGAGGAATAGATATGAAATTCAATATAGCAACCATTCCAGGGGATGGGATCGGACCAGAGGTAATAGAAGAAACGATTTTAGTATTAAATAAAATTGGAGAAATATATGGCCATGAATTTTCCTTCCAAGAGGTATTGGCAGGGGGGATTGCCATCGACAAAACTGGAAAACCTCTTCCAGAGGAAACGGTAGAAGTTTGTAAAAACAGTGATGCAGTTTTACTAGGGGCAGTTGGAGGTCCTAAGTGGGATACCCTTCCGGGAGATCAAAGACCAGAAAAGGCATTATTAGGATTAAGAGGAGCATTGGGCTTATACGCCAACCTTCGACCAGCGGTTTTATATACAGCTCTTAAGGAAGCATCGCCTTTAAGAAGTGATATTGTTGAACAAGGTATTGATATATGCGTAGTAAGGGAGTTGACCGGGGGAATCTACTTTGGTGAAAGAGGAAGAAAAAAGGAAGGCAAAATGGGAGAAGAAGCCTATGACACAGAAGCTTATAGCGTTGGAGAAGTAGAAAGAATTGCCCGAACTGCCTTTGAAATAGCTATGAAAAGAGACAAGAGAGTAACCAGCGTAGATAAGGCCAATATCCTAGAAAGTTCTAGATTATGGCGTTCTGTAGTTGTGGAGGTAGCTAAGGATTATCCAGAGGTTGCCTTAGATCATATGTATGTAGATAATGCAGCAATGCAGTTAATAAGATATCCTCAACAGTTTGATGTAATCGTCACTAGTAATATGTTTGGCGATATACTATCTGATGAAGCCAGTATGCTTACAGGATCTATAGGTATGTTACCTTCAGCATCCCTTGCAGAGGGGAATCTAGGAATGTATGAACCTATTCATGGTTCGGCACCAGATATTGCAGGAGAAAATAAAGCAAATCCTATAGCAACCATTTTATCTGCGGCTATGATGCTTCGTTATTCTCTACAATTAGATAAAGAGGCACAAGTCATTGAAGAAGCAGTAATAAAAGTGCTAGAAAAGAATTATCGTACAGGAGATATTATGAGTAAAGGTATGACATTAGTAGGAACACAGGAAATGGGAAAACTAATTGTAGGAGAACTAAAGTAGATAGAAAATTGAGATAAAGCATTACTTAAAGGATAAAAAGGAGGCGGAAATAGGATGCAGCTAACAGGTGCGGAAATTTTAATAGAATGTTTAAAGGAACAGGGTGTAGACACTATTTTTGGCTATCCTGGAGGGGCGGTACTAAATATTTATGATGCCCTTTATAAACACCAAGATGAGATTCGACATATCTTAACTTCTCATGAGCAAGGAGCATCTCATGCAGCTGATGGCTATGCTAGGGCGACAGGAAAAGTAGGGGTTTGTATGGCAACTTCTGGTCCAGGAGCTACGAATTTAGTTACAGGTATTGCCACAGCCTATATGGACTCTGTTCCTATGGTAGCTATTACAGGAAATGTTCCTTTAGCATTACTGGGAAAAGATAGTTTTCAAGAGGTGGATATAACAGGAATTACAATGCCTATAACAAAACATAACTTTATTGTGAAGGATGTTAAGGATTTAGCAGCCACAGTTCGAAGAGCTTTTTATATAGCACAGGAAGGTAGACCCGGTCCTGTGTTGGTGGATATACCAAAGGATATAACAGCTCAAATGACAGAATATATTAAAGAAGAGCCTATAGCAATAGATAAGGTGACAGAATATATTACTGAGGAAAACATAAACCATGCTTTAGAACTTTTACAAAATTCACAACAACCTCTGATTTATGTAGGAGGGGGAGTAAACCAGGCGGATGCCAATGGTGACCTAGTAGCCTTTGCTGAAAAAGTAAAAGCACCTGTATGTTGTACCCTAATGGGGCTAGGAGGGTTTCCAGCTACCCACGAGCTTTTTACTGGTATGATAGGTATGCATGGTACAAAATCTTCTAATTTAGCAGCCACAAAATGCGATTTACTTATAGCCATAGGAGCAAGGTTTAGTGATCGGGTGGTTAGCAAAGTAGAAGCTTTTGCACCTAATGCTCAGGTACTTCAAATTGATATTGATCCAGCAGAAATCAATAAAAATATCAAGACGCATTATCATATTATAGGTGATGTGAAGGAAGTCCTAAAACGATTGAACAAAAGCTTAGCTCCTCAGGAAAATCAATCATGGATGAACCAAATAAAAGAGTGGAAAGAAAAGTATCCTTTAGGTTATAGACAAGGAGAACATCTAAAGCCGCAATATATTATGGAAAGAATCTATGAAATAACAAAAGGGGAAGCCATCATTACAACCGAGGTAGGACAAAATCAAATATGGGCAGCCCAATATTATAAATTTACAAAATCAAGGACCTTTATCTCTTCTGGAGGGTTAGGTACAATGGGCTATGGGTTAGGAGCTTGTATAGGAGCACAGCTTGCTAAGCCTGACAAACAAGTAATCAATATTGCTGGAGATGGTAGTTTCCAGATGAACTCCAATGAATTGGCTACAGCTATAAAGTATAATCTTCCTATTATTGTGGTTATTTTAAATAATGGGGTTTTAGGTATGGTTAGACAATGGCAAAAACTATTTTATGATAAACGCTATTCAGAAACCAACTTGGATAGAGGTACTAACCTAGTAAAATTAGCAGAAGCTTATGGAGCACAGGGGTATCAGGTTACCGAAAAAGAGGAATTTGAAGAAGTATTTAAAAAGGCTTTAGAAAGCAAAGGACCCGTAGTAATTAACTGTATGATTGATAAAGATGATAACGTGTTTCCTATAGTGCCTCCAGGTGCAGCAATAGAAGATGTAATTACTGAAGGATAATGAAAAAATCAACTAGAGCAAAGTGTTCTAGTTGATTTTTAAGTTTTTGATTAGATTTTTTCATCTTGGGTAAATAGTCACTATAAATATTTACGGTTGGATGTATTTAGTTTGTTGAAGGGAACTTACCTAAGAGGGGCAATCGTTTATGTGACAAATATCACAAGTCTAGATTATTGACAATTAAGCATTAAAGTACTAAAATGCTTATATAGACATAATTACCAATAACAAGAAAATGAAAAAATAAGTGGAGGGATGGAGAATGAGTATGTTTTGTTTTCAGTGTCAAGAAACGGCTAAAGGGTCAGGATGTAGTGTAAAGGGTGTCTGTGGTAAAACAGATAGCGTTGCTAATCTACAAGATTTACTGATCTATTTATTGAAGGGGATTTCTATTTACAACCTAGAGGCTAAAAAGCTAGAAGTAAAGAAGGAAGAAGTAGATAAATTTATTATGGAAAGTTTATTTGCTACGATTACAAATGCAAACTTTGATGAAAATGCATTTGTAGAGAGAATCAAAAAGGCCTTGGCTTTAAGAGAAGAAGTGAAGGCACAAGTACTTCAAGCTGGAGGAAAATTAGAAGGTAACCTTCATGATGCGGCTACTTGGACTGCTGAAAGTATCGAAGAGTTTGCAGCAAAAGCTAAAACTGTAGGTGTATTATCTACTGAAAATGAAGATGTGAGATCCTTAAGGGAATTGATCATTTATGGTGTAAAAGGTATAGCTGCTTATGCTAAGCATGCTTATGTATTAGGTTATAAAGAAGAAGCCCTCTTTGAATTTATGCAAAAGGCTTTAGTAGCTACAACAGACGATACCCTAAGTGCTGATGCATTGGTGGCACTAACCATGGAAACTGGGAAGTTTGGAGTAGATGTCATGGCATTATTAGATAAGGCCAATACAAGTACTTATGGAAATCCTGAAATTACTAAAGTAAATATAGGTGTAAGAAATAATCCTGGTATATTAATCAGTGGTCATGACTTAAAAGACATGGAGGCATTACTAAAACAAACAGAAGGAACTGGTGTTGATGTATATACACATAGTGAAATGTTACCAGCCAATTACTATCCAGCCTTTAAGAAATATGATCATTTTGTAGGAAACTATGGAAATGCTTGGTGGAAGCAAGATAAAGAATTTGAATCCTTTAACGGGCCAATCCTTATGACAACCAATTGCTTAATACCGCCAAAGGATGCTTATAAAGATAGAGTATATACTACAAGTGTTGTAGGCTTTGAAGGATTAAAGCATATCGAAGCAGAGGGTGGAGAGAAAGATTTTTCTCAAATCATAGAGCATGCTAAAAAGTGTCAACCCCCTGTTGAGATAGAAAAAGGAGAAATTGTAGGTGGATTTGCTCATAATGCTGTTTTAGGTGTTGCTGATAAGGTAGTGGAAGCAGTTAAGGGTGGAGCCATTAAGAAATTCTTTGTCATGGCTGGCTGTGATGGAAGAATGAAGTCTAGAGACTATTACACAGAGTTTGCTAAGGAACTACCGAAGGATACAGTGATTTTAACAGCAGGATGTGCTAAATATAGATACAATAAGCTTGATTTAGGAGATATCGGAGGCATACCAAGAGTACTAGACGCAGGACAATGTAATGATTCTTATTCATTAGCGGTGATAGCTCTTAAATTAAAAGAAGTATTCCAGTTAGAAGATATCAACGAATTACCGATTGCTTACAATATTGCATGGTATGAGCAAAAAGCAGTAATTGTGTTATTGGCTTTATTATATCTAGGTGTTAAGAACATTCATTTAGGGCCAACACTGCCTGCCTTCTTATCACCAAATGTTGCAAAAGTATTAGTAGAAACTTTTGGAATAGGCGGCATCACTGATGTAGAAAATGACATCAATATCTTCTTGGGAGAAGCATTAGCATAATAGCCCCCAGCCCCAATTTATATATAGATATTAAGCGACCCTTAGTCTAAAGCGGCTAAGGCGTCGCTTAATTTTTGTCCTTTTAAATATTCAATAAATTCTTCACTAAGTTTTTGAGGAAGACCTCCGAAAATACAGGATTTAAAGGAACATATCTGACAATTGGTGGGACATTGGTTGATGGTGAAGGGTCCTTCTATTGCTTCGTATATGTCTAGAAAAGTAATTTCTTCTGGAGATTTTAAAAGAGAAAATCCTCCTTTTGGTCCTCGAACAGAACGGATGTAATTAGCCTTTACAAGGCGTTGTAATACCTTGGACAAATGGGATTCTGAAGAACCTATTATTTTGGCTATTTCTTTAACATTCAACAGTTCTTGGTTTTTATGAGCAATAACCACCATACTATGCAAAGCGATGGAAAGCATTTCAGATATACGTATTATTGTAGACAAATGGAATCACCTCTTAGGATAAAATTTTAGTACTGATGGAGTGAAAAGTCAATAATATTTAATAAGAAAATGACATGAATATTATTGACTATGCTTTTATTATAACAACACTGAAAAGCATAAGAATAACGATAGCTATAGACTTCTTTACAAGTATTTAACTGTAGCATTTTTTTATGCAGGGTTTAAGATAAGATATCTATATAAGAAAATATTATCGTGAAGGGGATCATTATGCAAGGAAAACATATTGAAGCACCTCATCTCCCTAAGAACATCGTGAAATATGCACTAGTAGATTATAGAATAGATGAAGAGATTGTTAAAGTATTAGAAGAACAGGGTATAAGCTTAATAAGCACTGTGGCATGTAATGAATTATATGAAGCTGTTAAAGGACATCCTGATATGGTAGTACAGCATTTAGGTGGGGGAGACATTCTTGTTGCTCCAAATCTTATGCAATATTATCAGTCAAAGTTGGAATCTTTAGGGTTTCGAGTCTTTGCAGGAAAGACTTATTTAAAGAGTAACTACCCTGATAATATTGCATATAATATTTGTAGGGTAGGCAATTATGTGATACACAACTTTAAATATACAGATGAAGTGCTATTAAATTACTTACAAAAAAGAAATTTTGTGCAAATACATGTTGCCCAAGGCTATACAAAGTGTTCTGTGGTGGTAGTGGATAAAAAGGCCATCATTACTTCAGACCATGGAATTCATCAAGAAGTTGTAAAGTTTGGTATAGATTCTTTATTGATTGCAAAAGGAGGGATTTTATTACCGGGAGTCAACTATGGCTTTATAGGAGGTGCCTGTGGTTACTTAGACCAAGAAACACTGGGTTTTTATGGGAACATTGTTCTTCATGAAGACTATGAAAAAATTTGCTTTTTTTTAAAAAAATATAATAAAAAAGCAAGAAGTTTAAGTAGTAAGAATTTGCAAGATTATGGAACTTTGATTCCTTTAATAGAAATGGATTAATTTCAATTATATGTAATAAATCATATAGAATATGATAAAAAATTAAACATATACTACTAATACAGCAGGAAGGAGTGATACAGATGAATTTGCTGTCAATTATTGTTGAGGAAAATGTAGAGGAATTACAGCAACAACTAAGCAAACAAATAGAACCTTTTAAAAATGAGGAAATTGAAATAGATGAAAGTGTTACTTATCATGAATCTTTTGGTATTTTGGAATATAATGTAAAAATAGAAAGTGTGAAAAATTATCCTATTAGTGATTTTATAAATATATTTAAGTATTGTATAGCCAATGGATTGTTTGAATATATAAAAATATATGAGGAGCCTTTGTTAATTCATAAGCTTATTAACTACGACTATTACTATTTTAGTATAAAAGAACGGATGGAGATTGAAAATATAATTAAAGTAGATTTAAAGAACCAAAGTGACAGGATGAAGGATGCACATGATGAAGTTCATCATAGAAAATTTACTATGATTCAGCAAATGATGGAGCACCTTAAAACTAGTTCTCAAATCAACCTCAAAGGTTTTATCACTTTTAGATTGAAGGATTATACCTTAGAGCTGCAGGATTTAGTGGAAAGGGCAGTAGAAGACTTTCTTATGAACAAAGAGTATAATGAGTTTATTAAGCTATTAAAGTATTTTGTAGATATTCAAGAAGCGAAAATTGATATCGTGCATATCCTATTAGAAGAGGATAGCAAGTATAAATTATATGATCAATATGGAAATATAGTAAACAATGATTACTTAAAAATGGTGGCTACCGAAATGGTAGATAAAGATATTAACTATGAAGATTTGCTGATTAGTTCCTTAATCACCATTGCTCCTAATCAAATTTTTATTCATAAAATATCTAATCTTAGTAATGTGGAGATCATTAAAACAATATCACGGGTATTTGTAAATAAGGTAAAAGTATGTGATAGCTGTGATTGGTGCAAAGTAAAAGTAAAAGTAGAGAAAGAATAGGTAGGCTCCTTTGAGAAAGGAGCTTTTTTATAACCAATAGGAAATTATAAACTTTATAAATTGTGGATAAGTTATAATTTCCGTATATTGGTTTCAACAAAGTCATCCTTTAAATTTTCCAAAGGAAGACTTTTGTTTTTTTATAGGGGATACCTATACTTTAAAAGTAAAATGACAGGTGTTAACTTAATCCATAATTTGTCATCCTGAGGGGAGCAAAGCGAACTCGAAGGATCTTAGAATTAGGAAAAAAATTCGTTATTCCAAGATCCTTCGCTATGCTCAGGATGACAGTTGGCGAGGAAATATTGGAAATAATAGGGTTAAGTGAAGTCCTATGAAAGTAAAATATGGATAAATATTTACTTGCAATAGAAAAATAACATGGTATAATCATTTATGGGATTTTATGAAAAACTTAAGAAGAGGTGAAACAATGAACTTGATAACAATAGCTTTCCTGGCCTCCATAGGTGCTATTATTGGTTGGGTAACGAATCTTTTAGCGGTAAAACTACTATTTAGGCCTTTTGACCCTATAGAAATTCCTTTGTTACATATAAAAATACAGGGACTAATTCCTAAAAGAAGAAATGAAATTGCAGTGAGTATTGGAAAAACCATAGAGGCTGACCTGTTATCCGCTGAAGATATTGTATCTAGACTGGTGAATAATGATAATAAAGAAGAAATTTTTTTAGTGATTAAAAGCAAGATCAGTAAACTTATCAATGAGCGTTTGCCAGGAATTATTCCATCAGCATTTAAAGGGATGATTCAAGGTTATATAGATGACATCATAAACAAAGAGGGAGAAAAAATTGTTGCTGATATTGTAGAGAGTATTATAGAAAAGAGTGCTTCCAGCATACAGATAGCAGAAATGATTGAAGAAAAAATCAATGATTTCCCTATGGATCGATTAGAAGAAATTGTTTTCAATATTGCTAAAAACGAGTTAAAACATATTGAAATATTAGGTGCTGTTTTGGGTTTTGTTATTGGTTTGCTACAAGGTGTTATTATTATTTTACTACAGTAGATATATATATAAGAAATATATATAATTTGCAGTAAAGACGTATCCCACAGGGACAACTCCTTTTGCTACGCTACAGGGGTGGCAGACTGCGTAAAAACTAATTTTATTGGAACCTATATAGCTGGTATATTTTCTTTATCAAATTGAAAAAATAACTTAAGAATACCTTGACAAAAACTTTTTTCATCAATATAATAATCTAAAATAATATATTCTAGCTATGAAAAGGAAAAGTAAGTTAACTCCAATACTTAGAGAGAAAACATCTTAGGCTGCAAATGTTTTTGTATAAGGACTAACTGAAAACTACCCTTGAGCTGTTTCTGATTAGCATAAAGATGTGAAAAGAAAACCGGTGACAACGTTAGAGTCAATGATTGAGGTGGATTTTATCAAATTAGGTGGAACCGCGGGAAGCTAAGTCTCTCGTCCTAGTATTTTTACAGGATGAGGGGCTTTTTTTATTTATATTACGTGAAGGAGGAAGAAAAGTGCAAAAAATAAAAATAACATTAAAAGATGGCACTGTAAAGGAAGTAGATCAAGGAGCATCTATTTATGATATTGCTAAAGAAATCAGTGAAGGTTTGGCAAGAGTGGCCATTGGTGCTGAAGTAAATAATGAGGCAGTAGATTTAAGCTATAAAGTAGAGAAAGACTGTAATATAAATATTCTGCGTTTCGAGGATGAAGAAGGAAAGGATTTTTTGAGACATACAAGTGCTCATATCTTAGCACAGGCAGTAAAAAGGCTATACCCTAATACAAAATTAGCTATTGGTCCTGCAATAGACAATGGATTTTATTATGATTTTGACTCAGAGCATAAATTTGCTCCTGAAGATTTAGAAAAAATAGAGTCAGAAATGAAAAAAATCGTGAAGGAAAAATTAGATTTGGAGAAATTTGAACTTTCTAGAGAAGAAGCTTTAAAACTTATGGAAGAAAAGAATGAGACTTACAAAGTAGAGTTGATCCAAGATCTTCCAGAGGATGAAACCATCTCTTTCTATAAGCAGGGAGAATTTGTAGACCTTTGTGCTGGACCTCATGTTTTATCAACAGATAAAGTAAAGGCTTTTAAACTACTAAGTATAGCTGGTGCTTACTGGCGTGGTGATGAAAAAAACAAGATGCTCCAAAGGATTTACGGTACTTCCTTCGAAAAGAAAAAAGATTTAGAGGAATATCTACACAGATTAGAAGAAGCTAAGAAAAGAGATCATCGAAAAATAGGAAAAGAACTAGACCTTTTCAGTTTACAGGAAGAGGGTCCAGGCTTTCCCTTCTTCCATCCTAAAGGAATGGTTTTACGGAATCAGTTGGAATCTTTCTGGAGAACTGAACATATCAAAAGAGGTTATGAAGAAATAAGAACACCGATTATATTAAATGAAGATTTATGGCATCAGTCAGGTCACTGGGATCATTATAAAGAAAATATGTACTTTACGAAGATAGATGAGGCTGATTATGCGGTGAAACCAATGAACTGTCCAGGATCTATACTAATGTATAAGAGAAAAATGCACAGTTATAGAGATCTTCCTATTAGAATGGGAGAACTTGGACTAGTGCACCGACATGAATTATCAGGTGCACTGCACGGATTGATGAGGGTAAGATGTTTTACGCAGGATGATGCCCATATCTTCATGTTGCCAGAACAAATCAAAGATGAAATCATTGGAGTTATTGATTTTGTAGATTATTTTTATAACATCTTTGGATTCAAATACCATATAGAACTCTCTACTAGACCAGAGAACTCTATGGGAACCGATGAAGAGTGGGATTTGGCCATCAATGCTTTGAAGGAGGCATTGGATGAAAAGCAATTAAAGTATAAAGTTAACGAAGGAGACGGTGCCTTCTATGGCCCTAAAATTGATTTTCATTTGGAGGACTGCATCGGAAGAACATGGCAGTGTGGTACGATACAATTAGATTTTCAAATGCCTCAAAGATTTGATATCCATTATGTAGGTGCAGATGGAGAAAAACATCGACCTATTATGATTCATCGGGTTATCTTTGGCAGTATTGAGAGATTTATTGGTATTTTGATTGAACATTATGCTGGTAAGTTCCCTGCGTGGTTAGCACCTATACAAGCAAAAATACTACCTATTACTGATCATCATCATGGGTATGCATTAAAGCTTAAGGAAGAAATGGCTCAAAAGGGATTAAGGGTAGAAGTGGATACTAGAAATGAGAAAATAGGTTATAAGATCAGAGAAGCACAGCTTTCTAGAGTACCCTATATGCTGGTAATAGGAGACAAAGAAGTAGAAACACAATCAGTAGCGGTAAGGTCTAGAGAAAAGGGAGAGCTTGGAAGTGTGGAAGCGGCTTCTTTTATACAAGACTTGTTAGAGGAAATAGAAAACAAGAATATATAAGTAAAAATCATCCCATAAAAACAATAAAGACAAAAGGAGCAGAAAAAAATCTGCTCCTTTTATTCGTTATACAGCTTCCAGTTCTTCTTTTGTTTCTTTTACTTCTTCCTGTGTTGTAGGCTTTACTATAAAATCTCCTAATAATTCATTTAACTCATCACAGTTTAAAGTTTCTCGCTCCATTAAAGCAGAAGAAATTTTTTCTAACTCTGTTTTATAGCTTTGTAGTTGCTGCTGAGTCATGGCATAGCAGTCATCAATAATTTTATTCATTTCTTTGTTGATTTGTCTTCCTAAAACCTGCATCATAGTAGCGTTATTCGACATATAGCCCAAATCACTCATGCCATATTCACAAACCATTTGCATAGCTATATCGGTTACCTTCTTTAAGTCATCCTTGGCACCTGTAGAAAGGTGGCCAAAAATTAATTCTTCAGCAGCTTTACCTCCCAACATTACCATGATCTTACTGCACAATTCTTCTTTAGTCATAATATAACGATCATCCTGAGGCATATGTAATACATAGCCCAAAGCTTGACCCCTTGGGATGATAGATACTTTTTGCACAATATCGGTATTGAGTATCTTGCCAATTAGAGCATGACCAGCTTCATGATAAGCAACAATCTCTTTTTCTTTGAGTAACACAGTTGGGTTTTTTACTTGTAAACCAGCAATGACTCTTTCAATAGCCTGTTCAAAATGTTTTATAGAAATTGTTGTTTTATTTTCTCTTACAGCGATAATAGCAGCCTCATTAGCGATGTTGGATAAATGAGCACCACTCATACCATGGGTTTTTTTAGCTAGGTCTTGGATTTTAATACTTTCATCTAAAGGTTTATTTTTTGTATGGACCCTAAGAATTTCTTCTCTTGCCCTCACGTTTGGATTGCCAATAAACATGTGACGATCAAAACGACCAGGTCTAAGTAAAGCTTCATCTAATAAATCAAGACGGTTGGTAGCAGCAATGACTACAACGCTTTGATCTGTATTAAAGCCATCTAATTCTATGAGAAGCTGGTTTAAGGTTTGATCCTTTTCATTATTACTATCTAAATGTCTTTTAGCACCAATGGCATCAATTTCATCAATAAAGATAACACTTGGTGCCTCTTTTTTTGCTTTTTCAAACAAGGTACGTACTCTTTTAGCACCAACGCCTACATATTTTTCCACAAACTCAGAACCGCTTGCTGTAAAAAAAGTTGACTTCGTTTCTCCAGCTACAGCGGAAGCTAGTAGGGTTTTACCAGTACCTGGGGGACCATAGAACATAATTCCTTTAGGAATTTTAGCACCCATTTTTTGATACTTTTCTGTTTGGTTAATAAAGTCAATCACTTCAACTAGCTCTTCTTTTACTTCATCTAAGCCTGCTACATCTTCAAAGGTTACCTTTGGTTTAGTAAAGACCTCATTGTTATTTTCACAGCTTTTTTTCTCATCGTTTATCATAGCATGTGCATATTGGAAGGGTTTATCCAACTTGATGTAGTAAACAAACAAGAAAGCTGTTACAGCAATAAGTATTAGACGATCTTTACCTCCAAAACCAATACTGAACTCGTTTCCTCCAAAGGATGAGAGACTAGAGAAGAAGGTTAAACCTAGAAAAAACAAGAACAGTATGAGTATTATTTTTTTCTTCACTGTATCACCACCTTATATGTCTTTAAAAGTAGCATACCCAAAATCATAAACAAACATGATAGGTATGGAGAAGAAAAACGAAGGTAAATATATGAAGAAAAATAAATGCATAAAAATTTTTGAAATAAATAGCTTGACAAATGATGATGGTACTGATATTCTATTATAGAAAACAAAGTAGAAGATACCGCTTCTCACCTTGCAGCATAAGTTGCAAAGGTTCATAACTGACTATGTTAATGGAAATAGATGAATGATCATTGTTATGTTATTGAATTGGAAGCGGATAGTAAAAGACTATTCGTTTTTTTTATTGGGAACTTTTATTGGGAGGTGTCAAATTATTAGAGATATTAACGAGCTTCAAATTAATGAAGAAATTAGGGATAAGGAAGTTAGACTTATTGACTCCAATGGAGATCAGCTAGGAATCGTAGCAGCTAAGGAAGCACAAAAATTGGCCAATAGCAAAAATTTAGATTTAGTAAAAATTGCACCACAGGCGAAACCCCCTGTATGCAAAATCATGGACTATGGAAAGTATAAATATGAGCTAGCTAAAAAGGAAAAAGAGGCCAAAAAGAATCAAAAAGTTGTTACCGTTAAAGAAGTTAGACTTAGCCCTAATATTGAAAAACATGATTTGCAAGTTAAGGTAGCACAGGCAACGAAGTTCTTGAAGAATGGAGATAAAGTAAAAGTAACTTTACGCTTCAGAGGTAGAGAACTTAGTAATGTCAGTATGGGTAGAAAAGTTATTGATGATTTTAAGGATTTACTAACTGAAATCAGTTTAGTTGAAAAAGAAGCAAAGCTAGAAGGGAAACAAATGATTATGGTCTTGACTCCCAAGAATTCATAGATTAGAAGGAGGAAGTAATAATGCCAAAAATGAAAAGCCATAGAGGAGCTTCAAAGAGATTCAAAAAGACAAAAACAGGTAAGATTAAAAGAATGAAGGCTTTCAAAAGTCATATCTTGACCAAGAAAACAGCTAAGAGAAAAAGAAACCTACGTAAAGCTGCATTGGTGTTTAAAGGTGAAGCCAAAAAATTAGCACAAATTATAGCAAATTAGATATCGTTAAAGGAGGTTGTAAACAATGGCTAGAGTAAAAAAAGCGGTTAACGCTAAGAAAAAACATAGAAAAATACTTAAACTGGCAAAAGGTTTTAGGGGTGCTAGAAGCAAACTATTTAAACCTGCAAATCAGTTTGTAATGAAGGCTTTAAAACATGCTTATGCTGGTAGAAAATTAAGAAAAAGAGATTTTAGAAAATTATGGATTACAAGAATCAATGCTGCAACTAGAGCAAATGGATTATCTTATTCAAGATTTATGAACGGTTTAAAAACAGCCGGTATCGAAATGAATAGAAAAGTATTAGCTGAAATGGCTATTTATGATAAAGAAGGTTTTGCTCAATTAGTAAACGTAGCAAAAGAAAAGCTAAACGCATAATCAATAGAGTCCTTACATAAGGGCTCTTTAAATTATCTTGTAGAAACGAGAGGCAAAACGTATTTAGGAACATAAATTTAGGTGGTGTTACATGATGAAGGAAAAGCTAGGAAACCTACGTCTTGAGCCGACACAGATTTTGGTAGCGGGGTTTGCAGTCGTCATTTTGGTTGGGGCCATATTACTAAATCTACCTATTGCATCTCAAGATGGAAGGAGTATTGGGTTTGTTAATGCTCTCTTCACTGCTACGTCTGCTGTATGTGTTACAGGATTAGTGGTGGTAGATACAGGAACCCATTGGACTGTTTTTGGTAAGACAGTCATCGTCATATTAATTCAAGTAGGTGGACTGGGTTTTATGACAATGGCAACGATGTTTGCCATTTTGCTAGGAAAAAAGATATCTTTAAAAGAAAGATTGATTATGCAGGAAGCCTTAAATCAGTATTCTCTAGAAGGGATTGTAAGGTTTACAAAGTATATTATCGTAGGTACCTTTATGATAGAAGGTATAGGTGCATTTTTCCTCTCCTTTAGGTTTATACCAGAATACGGTTGGATCAAGGGAATTTCCTACTCCATATTTCATGCCATTTCTGCCTTTTGTAATGCAGGATTTGACATTATTGGAGAAGGTAGAGGTCTGACACCTTATGTGAGTGATCCTATTGTAAATCTTACCATCGGCTTTTTAGTCATTGTGGGAGGTATCGGCTTTTCGGTCATGGTAGACTTGATGAATCATAAAAACCTAAAACGCCTTTCATTACATACAAAGATGGTTTTATTTATTACTGCATTATTATTACTGATTGGTTTTGGAGGATTTTTAATTTTAGAATGGAATAATCCAGAAACTTTAGGAGAATTAAGTGTTGGCGGTAAGTTGCTAGGAGGTTTTTTTCAATCTATGACCACAAGGACAGCGGGATTCAATACCATAGCCCTAGATGCAATGACCAATGCCTCTAAACTCCTTACCATTGTATTGATGTACATTGGGGGTTCTCCTGCTTCTACAGCTGGGGGAATCAAAACCGCCACATTAGGTGTGATCCTCTTCACCGTCGTTTCAGTAATAAGAGGTAAAGAAGATACTGAGTTGTTTCATAGGAGAATTCCAAGAGATATTGTGAACAGAGCCATTACAGTGGCAGTTATAGGAATCACTTTAATCATTGTTATCACTATGGTTCTAACGATAACAGAAGCAGGCACTTCGTTTTTAGATGTATTATTTGAGGCGACTTCTGCCTTTGGCACAGTAGGCTTGTCTCTGGGCATTACCTCGGAGCTAACTATTCCAGGGAGAATGGTCATTATATTTATGATGTTTTCCGGCAGAGTGGGTCCTTTGACCATTGCCTATGCATTAGCAAGACAACAAAGAAAAAATAAAGGCATAATAAAATATCCTGAAGGAAAAATAATTGTAGGTTAGGAAGGTGAAAACATGAAGCAATATGTGATCATTGGTTGTGGACGATTTGGCAGAAGTGTTGCAGAAAATCTTTATAAACTAGGACATGATGTATTAGCTATAGACGAAAATGAGGAAACTATGCAAAGTATTTCTGACAAAGTAACCCATGCTGTTCAGGCAGATGCTACGGATGAACATGCTTTACGCTCTTTGGGATTAAGAAATTTTGATGTTGCTGTAATTACCATAGGCTCTGATATCCAATCTTCTATTATGGCGACGTTGATTGTAAAGGATCTGGGGGTGAAGTATGTAGTGGCTAAGGCACAAAGTGAGATACATGCCAAAGTACTATATAAAATTGGTGCCGACAGAGTAGTTTTCCCTGAAAGAGATATGGGTATGCGGGTTGCTCACAATTTAGTTTCTACCAACATATTAGACTATATAGAATTAGCACCAGAGTATAGCATCATGGAAATCACTGCACTAGATGAGTGGAATGGAAAATCTATACTAGATTTGAATATTCGCTCGAAGTTTGGTATTAACATTATGGCGGTAAAACATGGTAATCACATTAATGTGTCACCAACCGCCAGTGATGTGGTGCATAGAGGGGATGTTTTGGTAGTGATTGGTCACAACAATGATTTGAAAAAGTTACAAAAATAGTATCCTTGAATTTAGGTGAATTGTAATGGAGAAACAAGTAATAACCAGCCAGCAAAATAAGCTTATCAAGCATATTAAAGCATTAGAAAACAAGAAAAACAGAAAAATACATGGTCAGTTTATGATAGAGGGTATTCGTATCATAGAAGAATGTATTTTGCACGAAGTGCCTATAGAGTATCTCCTTTATACAGAAGATGTAGAGGCGGTACAGGGAGGAAGAGAGCTTTTAGAGCGGGGGATTAAAAAGTATAAAAGTTACGAGGTGGAGAAAAAACTATTTGATACATTATCCCATACTGAAACTCCTCAAGGTATTATGGCAGTAGTCAATATACAAGACCATAGCCTAGATACACTCAATATAAAAGAAGATGCCTTTTTTCTAATACTAGATAGAATTCAAGATCCCGGTAATATGGGGACCATTATAAGAACCGCTGAAGCCGCTGGTGCGGATGCAGTTGTTTTGACAAAGGGCTGTGTGGACCCTTATAATAATAAGACTATAAGAGCTACGATGGGGGCTTTGTTTCATATCCCAATCATAGAAGTAAATGACAATAATACATGGATTGAGGTTTTGAAAAAAGGTCATGTTAAATTGATAGCCAGTAATTTAAATACTGATTATGATTATACCAAGGTAGACTATAGGGGTAAGATTGCTATCATCATCGGTAATGAGGCCAATGGTATAGATGAGAACCTTTTGCATTATGTAGATTTATCCATAAAAATACCTATACTAGGAAAAATAGAGTCTTTAAACGCTTCTACTGCTGCAGCTATTTTGATTTATAAAGCAGTGGAGCACAAGCTGTAAATCTTTAGAAATTTCAAAAAACTTACAGCTATTTCGGTGCTCTCCCTTGTTTTCCATCCCTGACCTATGCTATAATAAATCTACGATGATTGGCTAAGGGAAGGAGTGTGGTTCGGTGAAAATAGCAAACACATTTTGGAGAATCTTTGAACTAACTGGCTCCATAACGGCCTATATGATGTACAAGAAGTTAATGATAAATCAAAACATATATAATGGTAATAGCTAAGAAGGAGAAAAGTATGTTATAAACTGTTTTACAGAGAGAAGTTGTCATGGGCTGAGAACACTTCAAATAAGTATAGCAGAAGTTCGCTCTGGAGCTGTAGAGCTGAAGGTTACATTGTAGTAGGCTTTATCGGAAGGACACCGTTATTGTCTTAGAGAGGCACAAAATACTGTGCTATTAGGGTGGTACCGCGGATTAGACCTTCGTCCCTTTAGGGGATGGAGGTTTTTTGTTGTATAAAAGGAAAAATTTGTTATACTACTTAAGAAAGAAAGGAGTTTTGTTATGGAAAATAAGTTAAAAGCACTACAGGAAGATGCAGAAAAAGAGATTATGCTGGCAGATTCTATGGAGACGATAGAAAAAGCTAGAGTAAAATACTTAGGAAAAAAAGGTGAACTGACAGAAATATTGAGGGGTATGGGGAGCTTATCTGCAGAGGAAAGACCTATCGTAGGTAAAATAGCCAATGAAGTGAGGGCAGCAATAGAAAGTCTTTTAGAAGAATCAAAAAAGACCATGAAAAATAAGGTTTTACAACAACAGTTAGAGGCTGAGGCAATTGATATTACTATGCCGGGTAAGCAAGTAAAGTTAGGAAAAAAACATCCTTTAACACAAGGACTAGATGAGTTGAAAAACATTTTTATAGGAATGGGCTTTAAAATTGCTGAAGGGCCTGAGGTAGAGACAGTTTATTATAACTTTGATGCTTTAAATGCTCCAAGCAATCATCCTTCAAGAGATATGACGGATACCTTTTACTTCAACAAGGATGTGATCTTAAGAACTCAGACTTCTCCTGTGCAAGTAAGAGTAATGGAGAGAACGAAACCTCCTATTCGTATTATTTCTCCGGGAAGATGTTTCAGAAACGATACACCAGATGCCACTCATTCCCCAATGTTTCACCAATTGGAGGGTTTAGTAGTAGACAAGGGGATTACGTTAGGAGATCTAAAGGGTACATTAGAAGTGTTTGCTAAAGAATTTTTAGGCAGCAATACAGAGATTAAATTTAGACCTCATTACTTTCCATTTACTGAACCTAGTGCAGAAATAGACGCATCTTGTTTTAAATGTGGTGGAGATGGTTGTAGCTTCTGTAAAGGTAGTGGATGGATAGAACTATTGGGGGCTGGAATGGTGCATCCAAATGTACTTAGAAATTGTGGTATTGATCCTGAGATATACAGCGGTTTTGCTTTTGGTATGGGTATAGACCGTCTGACTATGTTAAAATATGGGGTAGACGATATTCGATTGTTCTTTGAAAATGATATGCGGTTTTTAGATCAGTTTTAAGGATAGTTTTAGTAAAAAGTAGAGGAGGATTTCATAGATGTTAGTACCTGTAAAATGGTTGAGAAATTATGTTGATATTGATATAGATATAAAAAATTTATGTGATAGAATGACGATGTCAGGGTCAAAGGTTGAAACGGTAGAAAAAACTGGGATGGATATTGAGGGTGTGGTTATCGGTAAAATTGAAGAGATTAAAAATCATCCCAATGCAGATAAACTTGTGATTGTTAAGGTAGATATTGGAGAAGAATGTTTGCAAATTGTTACGGGAGCCACCAACATAGCAGTAGGTGATTACATACCTGTAGCTGTAGACGGAGCGAAACTACCTGGAGGTGTAAAGATAAAAAAAGGAAAGCTTAGGGGTGAGGTTTCACAGGGAATGCTTTGTTCTCAAGAAGAACTTGCCATACCTAAGTCCGTTATACCAGAGGATCAAAAAGATGGTATTTGGATACTGAAGGAAGCTTATCCTTTAGGAAAAAATTTGTTAGAAGTAATAGATCTTCAAGACGAGGTTATAGAGTTTGAAATTACTTCCAATCGACCAGATTGTTTGAGTATGATTGGGATAGCTAGAGAAGTGGGTGCTACAATAGGAACAACATTAAAGTATCCTGATATTGAAGTAAAGGAAATAGAGAAAAGCAGTGCTGATCAAGTAAAGGTAGTCATAGAAGATACTGAAGGTTGTAAAAGATATGTAGCCAGAGTGATAGAAGATGTTACTATTGAACCTTCACCCCAATGGATGCAGCAAAGGTTGGCAAGGGCAGGGGTTAGGCCTATTAATAACATCGTAGATATAACAAACTATGTTATGCTAGAGTATGGACAACCTTTACATGCTTTTGACCTAGATTATATTGAAGATCATACAATTGTTGTCAAGAAAGGTAAACGTGGACAGACTTTTAAGACATTAGATGGGACAGAAAGAAAAGTTAAAGACTATATAACGATGATTTGTGATACAAAAAAATCTCTAGCTATAGCTGGTGTGATGGGTGGAGAAGAATCCGAAGTTACTTCTAAAACAAAAACTATTCTATTAGAATCAGCTTACTTTCATCCAGAAGGTATTCGTCTGACTTCAAAACAACTGGGATTAAGAACAGAAGCTTCTTCAAGATTTGAAAAAGGCTTAGATCCTAATATCGCCAGTATAGCAGCAGACCGTGCTTGTCAGCTAATAGAAGAATTAAAAGCAGGAAAGGTGTTAAAGGGGGCTGTAGATGTGTACCCTGAAAAACACCAGTCTCAACAGCAAAGTATTCGACCTCATCGCATCAATGCTTTATTAGGTACAGCTTTGACCAATGGGGAAATGAGAGAAATTTTACAAAAGCTAGAGATAGATGTAAAGGACCAAGGAGATACTTTAGAAGTGATTGCTCCTACCTATAGGATTGATTTAAACCAAGAGGCGGACTTTGTTGAAGAAATAGGAAGAATTTATGGATATGATCGTATCACTGCAACGATGGCTAGAGGAAACATTGTTGTTGGTGGAAAAACACGGGGACAAATTATCGAAGATATTACAAAAGAAGCATTAAATGCTATGGGACTAAATGAAATACTTACTTATTCTTTTGTAAGTCCTAAAGGTGCTGACAAGATCAGAGTAGGACAAGATAGCATTAAAAGAAACTTCATTCACCTATTAAACCCGCTTGGAGACGAAACCAGCGTTATGCGGACTACGCTTCTACCTAACTTACTGGAGGTAGCAGCAAGGAATTTTAATAGAAAAGTGGAGAATTTCAGAGCTTTTGAGTTAGGGAGAATTTTTCTTCCTAAACTAGATACCTCTGATCCTTTGCCTTATGAAGTAATGAACTTAGTTTTAGGAATGTATGGGGAAGAAGATTTCTTCACTTTAAAAGGTGTTGTAAATACCCTATTAGAAAGATTAGGTATAAAAAATTATGAGTATGTAGTTGAAAAGCATCATCCAAGCTTCCATCCAGGAAGATGTGGTAACATCGTTTACTCTGATTATACAATAGGGACATTAGGTGAAATTCATCCTGAGGTCATGGAAAACTATGGTATTCATAAAAAATGTTATTGTGCGGAACTAGACTTTACCCAGTTACTTAAGTTAACACGTTTAGATAAGTTATATCAGCCGCTGCCTAAATATCCATCGATTACTAGAGACTTTGCAGTAGTAGTGAAGGAAACTACATTGGTGAAGGAAATAGAGGATATTATTACTGCAGAAGGTGGAAAAATCCTA
Source organism: Clostridium aceticum (assembly GCF_001042715.1). Classification (NCBI taxonomy): domain Bacteria; kingdom Bacillati; phylum Bacillota; class Clostridia; order Peptostreptococcales; family Natronincolaceae; genus Andreesenella; species Andreesenella acetica. Next base: position 1,081,811 of record NZ_CP009687.1, read on the forward strand.
GAAAGCTATAGTTTGTTTGATGTATATAGAGGAAATCAAATTAATGAAGGATATAAAAGTGTCGCTTATACATTGACCTATAGACACAAGGATCGCACCTTAAAAGAGGAAGAAGTTAATAAAGTTCAAGAAAGAATTTTAGAAGTGATCAAAGAAGTTCTAGGAGGCGTCTTAAGAGAATAGTAGAAAAAATTTTTTGAGAATAACTTTTTTAGCAGGATATTGGTTATTTATAAAGAAATGATATATAATGAAATCCTATAAGGCAGATAAGGGGTTGATCTACTATGGAAACGAAAAATAAAGTAACAGTAAAAATAAATGGCCAAGATTATCCTATTATAGGAATAGAATCCAAAGAATACCTACTAAAAATAGGAAATTTTGTTGATGAACAAATGGATTTAGTTGCAAAAAATAACAGTAAATTAAGTATCTCTATGATTGCAGTATTGACCTGTATTAACATAGCAGATCAATTTTTCAAACTACAAAAACAGCTAGATGCAGTAACAAGAGAGCAAGTAGACCCCCTAAATAAGCTAGAAGATGTACAAGAACGTTACAATGTCCTATTAAAGGAGTTGGAGGAGAAAAAAGAAGAATTTCAACTTCTTCAAAAGCAGGTTGAAGAACTAGTACTTTCAAAAGAAAATATTGAAGAGGAAAACACTCAATTAAAGGAAAAGCTACAAAATCGAGATGAAGATTTAGTAAATGCAGAAAACATCATTAATGATTTACAAAATAAACTTTTTGAAAATCGAATAGCATTGGTTCAGGTTCAAAAGCAACTAGAAGAACATAATAATAAAGAATAAATTGAAGGTAATGAAAGTTTTTTAAAAAGTAGTGATATAATAATATTACTACTTTTTGTTATTTATATAAAAAAGAAAGGTTGTTAAAATCTATGAAAAAAGTAGAACTATTAGCACCGGCTGGTTCTTATGAAGCTTTGATGGCAGCTATTCAAAATGGAGCAGATGCAGTTTATTTAGGGGGACAAGCTTTTAGTGCCAGAGCTTACGCCTCCAACTTTGATGGAGAAACCTTAGAAAAGGCTATAGACTATGCCCATATAAGAGGGGTGAAGGTTTATGTTACAATAAACACCCTAATAAAAGATGCTGAAGTTGTAGAGCTGATAAAATACGTCTCTGATCTGTATTGTATAGGGGTAGATGCTGTGATTGTACAGGATTTAGGGGTTGTTAGAATTCTTAGAAGGATATTCCCTGATTTAGAAATTCATTGTAGTACCCAGATGACCCTGCATAATAGTGCAGGTATTCAGTTACTGAAGGAAATGGGCGTTGGTCGGGTGGTGGTGGCTAGAGAATTAAGTGTAAAAGATATAAAAACCATCCATGAAAACACAGGAATGGAGTTAGAAGTATTTGTCCATGGGGCACTTTGCTATGCTTATTCAGGTCAGTGTTTAATGAGCAGTATTATAGGAGGTCGCAGCGGAAATCGTGGGAGGTGTGCACAACCTTGCAGAAAACAGTATGAAATGATCTCCTTACATAATAAAGAAGGAAAAGAGAAAAAAAGACCTTCCTTTTATTTAAGTACCCGAGACTTAAATACTTTACAAAACATTGGAGAAATCATAGAGAGTGGTGCAGCCTCCTTTAAGATTGAAGGAAGAATGAAAAAACCTCAATATGTGGCCTCTATTGTTAGAGCTTACCGTAGAGCTATAGACGACTATCTAAATAAGAAGCAGCAATTGCTACATACAGTTGTTATAAAGGAAGTAACACAAATGTTTAATCGGAAATTTACTGAGGGCTATATTTTAGGCAGCCCGCCACAGAAGATGCTAAATGCTGAAAAACCCAATAATAGGGGATTAGCTATAGGAAAAGTAGATGCTTATGACGACAGAAAAAAAAGAGTAAGAATAAAGCTGACAGAGGGGATACGACAAGGAGACGGCATTGAAGTCTGGGGGAGTGATAGTATAGGAGGAACTGTCAATAAAATGTACCTACATAATAAATTGATCCATGAGGCAAAGGCAGGAGAAACAGTAGAAATACAAATAGAGGGCAAGATAAAAAAAGATGATAGGGTTTATAAGACGTTGGACTTGCAACTATCAAAGGACTTAGAAAAAACCTACAGCAACGATATAGAAAACAAGAAAGTCAGTATATGGGGAGAACTTAAGGTGCAATTGGCAGAACCTTTAAAGTTATATATATGGGATGACGAGGGAAATACTGTGTATAAAGAAAGCCGAGAGGTTGCGGAAAAGGCCGAAAAAGTCCCCTTAACGGAGGAAAAGATTATAGAGAATTTGAGTAAATTAGGCAATACTCCTTTTCAATTACAAGAAATGAAGGTGGAAGTGGAAGGAAGTATAGCTATACCTATTTCTGTCATTAATAAAATTAGAAGAGAAAGCATAGAAGATTTAATGACTATTAGAAAGAATAAACATAAAAGATCTCATGATTCAGTGAATTATTCCCTAGACCATATTCCAACTTTGGTAGAAAACTCAAAAAAGCCTACAGAAGATGCTAGACTGCCTAAGTTAACAGTTCAGGTAGATACCTTAGAACAACTGCAGTATGTATTACAAGAAAAGGTTGATAGGATTTATTATGGTAACCTACAGAACTTTCAAAAAGCTATAGAACTATGCAAGGCTAACAATGTAGAAATTTTTTTCAGAAGCCCCTCGATTATTAAGGATGAGGAGAACAAAATCCTACAGACAAAATTAAAAACATATAAATTTGACGGCATCTTAGCTGGAGAGTTAGGTATAATAGACTTCGGAAGAAACACTTTACAACTTCCTATTATTGCAGATACAACCTTAAATATTATGAATAGTAGTACCATTACTTTTTTAGAAGAAAGAGGTCTTAAGGGAATAAGTCTTTCCAATGAACTGGACTTAAAAGGCATTAGAGAGATCAGAGCCAGTAAAGATCTAGAGGTAGAGGCATTGGTTTATGGGAAATTAGCTATTATGACTACAGAAACCTGTCCTCTAACCAGTGGTGATCAATGCCAAGATTATTGTGACCACTGTAAAAGTAGACCCTTTTATTATCATTGGGGGCTAAAGGATGATAAGAAGGCTGTTTTCCCTTTTGCAAAAGATGATTGGGGAAGAAGTATCATAATAAATAATTATCCTGTGTACATGATTGATAAAATAAAAAGTTTTACGGAGATAGGTGTCACTTCTTTAAGATTAATCTTTACTAATGAAAATCCACAAGATATTGCTGAAGTTATAAGAACATGCCGACAAAGCTTACTAGATAAGGAGAAAAGCATGATCAAGGAATTAGGGATTAGCAACTTTACTAGAGGCCATTATTATAGAGGTGTTGAATAAATTTTTGATAGATGCCTTGACAGAAGTGTGTGAATATAATATTATAGTTGAAAAATGATAGTTACAAACGATGAAAGAGATAAAGTAGCGCTTTGTGGTTACAATATAGAGAGTAGGCTGGTGGGTGAAAAGTCTATAGTACATAAAGTTGTGAATTACACTCGGGAGTTTCAATGGGAAATCATTGCGGCAGTCAACCGATATATTGACAAAGAGGCATCTTTGGAATAGATGCAAATTAAGGTGGTACCACGGGTCTTACTCGTCCTTAGCGCAAGGATGATATAAGGCCCTTTTTCTTTTTCACATAAAAATTAGGAGGGAAAAAAATGCAGAATATCTTTGATGTATTAAAAGAAAGAGGGTATATAGAACAAGCAACCCACCCGGAAGAACTAAGGGAACTATTAGGTAAGGAATCTACAACCTTTTATATAGGCTTTGATGCAACCGCTGACAGTTTAACACTTGGTCACTTTCTACAAATTATGGTAATGATGCATATGCAAAGAGCTGGTCATAGACCCATTGTCTTATTAGGTGGAGGAACCACAATGGTAGGAGATCCTTCTGGTAGAAGTGATATGAGGCAGATGCTGACAAAAGAAATCATTACTAAAAATGCTGAGAGGTTTAAAGATCAAATCTCTAAGTTCTTAGACTTTGAAGATGGTAAGGCTATTATAGAAAACAATGCAGACTGGTTATTGGAGTTAAACTATGTTGACTTCTTAAGAGAAGTGGGAAGACATTTTTCAGTGAATAGAATGCTTACAGCAGAATGTTATAAAAGCAGATTAGAAGATGGTTTGACGTTTTTTGAATTTAACTATATGTTAATGCAAGCCTACGACTTTTTAGAATTATACCGCAGGCATAATTGTAAAATGCAGTTGGGTGGCAATGATCAATGGTCTAATATTTTAGCAGGTTATGAATTGGTTCGTAGAGTGGATGGAGATTCAGTGTATGCCATGACATTTAAATTACTTACCACCAGTGAAGGCAAAAAAATGGGTAAAACACAAGCAGGTACCATATGGTTAGATGCCAATAAAACTTCTCCCTATGAGTTTTATCAGTACTTAAGAAATGTTGATGATAAAGACGTAGAAAAGACTTTAGCTTTATTAACCTTCCTGCCGATGGAGGAAGTAAGAAGACTTGGTGCATTAGAAGGTGCCCAGATCAATAAGGCTAAAGAAGTCTTAGCTTATGAAGTTACGAAAATAGTACATGGAGAAGAAGAAGCTAAGAAGGCTCAAGAGGCGGCTAAGTCGCTATTTGGTGGAGGTGTTGTGTCGGAGTCAATGCCCACTACAGAGATGGACAAAGCTAGATTTGATGAGGGAATAGACATTTTAACCCTGCTAATAGAAACTGGTTTAATCGCATCAAAGTCAGAGGGAAGACGTCTTGTACAGCAGGGAGGAATCAGTGTAGAAGATCATAAGATAGAAGACCTGAATCACATCCTTACTACAAATGATTTTCAAGAAGGCAAGATTATTGTAAAAAAAGGGAAAAAAGTATATCACCAAGTAAAATTGGTTTAAAACAGTATATTACTTTACTATTTAAGCTTATCCACATTTTGGATAAGCTTAAATTTTATGCTATAATATATATTTAGAACATATAAATACATTAAATATAATAAAATTTTTACAGAGGTGGATATATGAATAAAAAAGATTTAGATATATCTCTTTTAGATTTAACTTTGATGGTATCCAATGCTATTGACTTAATAAGTCCTGTTTTAAACAATCATCATAAGCAAGTGGCTTACATTGCCTACAATATAGGTAAAGAGCTGGAGTTATCCAATAAAAATCGTAATGAACTTGTAATAGCTAGTTTATTGCATGACATTGGATGTTTGAATCTAGGGGATAGAATTAGTGCTTTAGAGTTTGAGAGTGAGAATGCTTATCGACATGCGGTTACTGGATATTTTTTACTAAAGGACTTTGAAGATCTTGAAAATGTAGGAAGAGTAATAAAATATCATCATTTGCATTGGAAGAGGGGTAAGGGGAAATATTATGAAAAAGAAGAAGTGCCTATTGAAAGTCATATCGTACATTTAGCAGATCGTATTTCTGTAGCTATTGACCAAGAAAAAGAAATTATAGGTCAAGTCAATAAAATCAATACTATCATTGAGAAAAATAGTGACACAATGTTTCATCCAGAACTGGTCAAAATCTTTCAAAGAATAAAGTCAAAGGAAAGTTTTTGGTTAGATGTCGTTTCCCCATCTATTGACGATAGACTACGAAAAATGTGGGCAGAATGTAACTTACAGTTAGATTTAGAGAAGCTATTACAAATCACAAAGGTCTTTGCACGTATTACAGATTTTCGAAGTAGATTTACTTCTATTCATAGTAGTGGTGTAGCAGCAGTGGCAAAGGCTTTAGCTAAAGAGCTTCAATGGTCGGAAGCAGATTGCAAAAAAATTGAAATTGCTGGATATTTGCATGATTTAGGAAAGTTGGCTATACCTAACGAAATCTTAATGAAGCCCGATAGACTTACAGATGAAGAATATAATATTATCAAGTCTCACGCTTACTATAGTTATCATTTATTAGATGAAATCGATGGATTACAGGATATTAATACCTATGCCTCTTATCACCATGAACGCCTAGATGGTAATGGTTACCCTTTTCATATTATAGGAGATGCTTTAGAAGAAGGTGCTAGAATTATGGCAGTAGCAGATGTATTCACTGCAATAACAGAAGACAGACCCTATAGAAAAGGCATGTCATGTGAGAAAACATTAGATGTTCTGGCAGATATGGAGAAATCCTTCGCATTGGACGGCAGAATAGTAGAATTGATTAGACTAAACTTTGAAGAAATGAATCATATAAGAAGTTTAGCACAGCAGCGGGCATCCATAGAGTATGAAAGTTTTGCACAGGAAGTGGCCACAGCAGGAGAGAAATACCATGAATAAAAAACTCTTTCTTATGCTTTTTTTACTGTGGAACGGGTTTTATTTAATAGCCTGCCAAAGTAGTACAACCACAATTGTCTTAGTAGAAAACGCTGTAGAAGTATCTCGTGATGAAGAGAAAAATTCAACTGATGAAAAAGCTTCTTATATCGAAGAATATATAAGAAACATGACCATTGAAGAAAAAGTGGGACAAGTGCTTATGCCTGATTTTCGATATGATGCAAAGAATAGACCCCTGACCATTTTAGACGAGAATACAAGAAATAAAATCTCCAACTATCACTTAGGGGGTGTGATATTTTTTTCTCAAAACATAGACACAATAGAACAGACCCAACGCTTAATTGAAGATATGCAGCAAGTAAGCAAAACACCTTTATTTATAGCTGTTGATGAAGAAGGTGGCATTGTCAGTAGATTGAATAGCAGTCCTAAGATGCCTGCAACAAAGTTACCAAATAACAAAGTGCTAGGAGACACAGAGGATCTGGAGCTTGCTTATAGAGTAGGAAGATTACTAGGAAAAGAACTAGCCTCTCTAGGGTTTAATATGAACTTAGCCCCTGTAGCAGATGTCAATACAAATCCAAGAAACCCTGTAATTGGAGAACGTTCCTTCGGCAATGACCCTTATAGAGTAGGAGAAATGGTAGCACAAGTGGTAAAAGGGATACAAGATGAAAATATTAGTGCTGTTGTCAAGCATTTCCCGGGACATGGGGATACTTCATTAGATACCCATAAAGGTGCTGTGATTCTTCCACACGATATAGCAAGATTAGAGGCAGTGGAATTTGTACCCTTTAAAAAGGGGATTGAAGCAGAGGTGGATGGGGTAATGTTGGGACATTTGCAGGTGCCTTCCATCACTTCAAACTCTTTGCCAGCCACATTTTCAGAAAAAATAATAATGGACATACTGAGAAAAGACTTAAAACATGAAAAATTGGTGATTACAGATGCATTAGAAATGGAGGCCATTACAAAATATTGGGGACCAGAAGAAGCAGCAGTTCTAGCTTTTCAGGCAGGTGCTGATATTTTACTCATGCCATCCTCTCTTGAAAAGGCCTATGAAGGCTTATTGAAAGCTATTAAAGAAGGAATAATAACGGAGGAAAGGTTGGAGGAATCTATAAGAAGAATTTTAACTGTTAAGTATGACCGAGGAATTTTAATTGAGCAAAGAAGTTCACTAGATCCTCAAGAAGTTTTAGGATGCGATGAACATCAGCAAGTGGTTAAAGACATCTTAAAATATCATAAGCGTTAACTTATTGTCATCCTGAGCATAGCGAAGGATCTTGAAATAACGAAGAATTTCACTAACACTAAGATCCTTCGACTTCGCTTTGCTCCCCTCAGGATGACAAATCATAGGTAAACTAGCGCTACGATAAAAATATTAAAATTTTAGAATATATATTATATTAAAAAGATATAAACTGTTTGTTGTCTATTGCATCTAAAGGATAAAAGTGATATAATTACTTTAATTGAAAACAAAGTATCTTTAATTCAGTCCAGTGAGGCTGGTAAGATGGTTATATATAATTGCAATAGTAGATTATAGGATAATTATGACTTCTTGCCGGCGGCTAAGAAGTTTTTTTATGTTTTATAGATATACCTTTAATTCAACCCAGTGAGGTTGAAAAGGGAGAAAAATCATTTTCTCCTTTAACCCAAAATAAAAGGAGGTTTTTATGATGACAGAAAACACAATGACAAAAACAAATCTTCAAGTAAAAGAAAATGCTACAGCATTAGATTCTGCTAAAAAGTTAATTTTAGGTCTACAACACTTGATTGCTATGTTTGGAGCAACTGTATTAGTACCAATGCTAACAGGCTTAAACCCTTCCGTTGCTTTAATATCAGCAGGGATAGGAACACTGTTGTTTCACCTTGTTACTTACGGTAAGGTTCCTGTATTTTTAGGCTCATCCTTTGCTTTTATACCAGTAATTATAACTGTAGGTAGTTTATACAACGGAGACTTAGCTTATGCTCAAGGTGGTATTATGGTAGCGGGATTAATCTATGTGCTAATGTCCTTTATAATTCAAAAGGTAGGGGTAAATAAAATTAAACAATACTTACCATCACAGGTAGTAGGACCTATGATTATCGTGATTGGTTTGAATTTAGTGCCGGTTGCTTATGGAATGGCATCAGATCATTTTATTATTGCTGGTATTACACTTTTTACAGCATTAGGAATTACTTTAATGGCAAAAGGATTTACAAAGCAGCTTTCGATTTTAATAGCAGTTGTGGTAGGATATCTTATTTCTCTTAATGTAGGTCTTGTAAATACTGAAGTTATAAGAGAAGCACAATTCTTTGCAGTACCAAACTTTACTCTTCCAAAGTTTGAACTAGGAGCCATAGCAATTATTGCTCCAGTAGTATTGGCTGTTTTTATGGAGCATATTGGTGATATAACAACAAATGGTCAAGTAGTAGGGAAAAACTTTATAGAAGATCCAGGTCTACACCGCACATTGTTAGGTGATGGGTTGGCAACATTAGCTGCTGGATTTTTAGGAGGACCTGCTAATACTACCTATGGTGAAAACACTGGTGTACTAGCTATTACAAAAAACTATGATCCTTCCATTTTAAGAATCGCTGCAGTACTTGCTATCGTTTTAGGGTTTGTGGCTAAGGTTGGAGGTTTTCTAAACAGTATTCCTGTGGCTGTTATGGGAGGTATTAGTATAATGCTGTTTAGTATGATCGCTTTAATAGGTGTAAGAACTATAAAAGATAATAGTGTAGCCTTCAATGTGAAAAACATATTAATTATGATATCTATCTTAGTTCTTGGTTTAGGATCAAACTTTGGGATCTCTGTAGGTATTCCTATAAATGACGTAGTACAAATAAGTGGTTTGAGTTTTGCAGCTATCGTTGGTGTAGCATTGAATGCAATTTTAAATAGAAGAACAGTAGCATAATCATAATATAGATAAAAAACAAAACTCCTCTTTAAGACTTTGAGAATATTTATCTCAATAGGTTTGAAGGGGAGTTTTTTTCCTCTCCGATGCAATATAGTAAATAATTTAGAGAAAACAAAAACTCTCCTGAATTAAATCTTATTTTATGTATGATATTCTAAAAAGGTTAAATAATAAGATTTGATAAGCAAATACTATATATTAACTAAAAAAGTATTTTTACATATGCAAAGGAGGAATTTTATGGCTAAGAAAATGAAAACAATGGATGGAAATGAAGCTGCTGCTTATATATCCTATGCTTTTACAGAAGTAGCGGCAATCTATCCAATCACTCCCTCTTCACCTATGGCAGAAGGGGTAGATGAATGGTCTGCCCACGGAATGAAGAACTTATTTGGGCAACCAGTGAAGGTAGTAGAAATGCAGTCAGAAGCAGGAGCTGCTGGAACTGTTCATGGTTCCCTACAGGGAGGAGCACTAACTACAACCTACACAGCTTCTCAAGGATTACTATTGATGATTCCTAATATGTATAAAATGGTAGGTGAACTACTACCTGGAGTATTTCATGTGAGTGCCAGAGCAGTAGCAGCCCATGCATTATCTATATTTGGAGACCATCAAGATGTTATGGCGGTTCGACAAACTGGGTTTGCTCTTTTAGCCTCCAGTAGTGTTCAAGAAGTAATTGATTTAGGAGGAATAGCCCATTTAGCTGCTATTAAATCAAGGGTACCATTTTTACACTTCTTCGATGGCTTTAGAACATCTCACGAGTATCAAAAAGTAGAATTGATTGATTATGAAGACTTAGATAAACTATTGGATTACCAAGCAGTAAAAGAGTTTCGAGATAGAGCTCTAAGCCCTGAACATCCAGTAGCAAGAGGAACTGCTCAGAATCCAGATATATATTTCCAAGGTAGAGAAGTAGCAAATCCTTTTATTGATGCGGTACCGGATATTGTTGCAAATTATATGAAAGAAATAACTAAAATAACAGGGAGAACGTATCATCCTTTTGACTATTATGGTGCTGAAGATGCCGATAGAATTATTATAGCTATGGGTTCTGGTTGTGACACGATAGAAGAAACAATAGACTATTTAATAGACAAGGGTGAAAAAGTAGGAGCCATTAAGGTAAGATTGTATAGACCTTTTTCACCAAAGTATTTCTTCGATGTATTCCCAAAAACAGTCAAGAAAATAGCAGTACTAGATAGAACGAAAGAACCAGGATCCTTTGGAGAGCCTCTTTATGAAGATATAAGAAGTATTTTCTATGATAGAGCAGAAAAGCCTATTATTGTTGGAGGTAGATATGGATTAGGTTCTAAGGATACAAGACCTGCTCAAATTGTAGCAGTTTTTGATAATCTAAAACAAGAAAATCCAAAAGATCACTTTACTATAGGAATTGTGGATGATGTAAGCCATACTTCTTTACCAGAAGAAAGTATTGTGGAGACTACTCCTGAAGGTACCATCAGCTGTAAGTTTTGGGGTTTAGGCTCTGACGGAACAGTGGGTGCTAATAAAACAGCTATCAAGATTATAGGAGATAAAACAAACTTGTATGCACAAGGTTATTTTTCCTATGATAGTAAAAAATCTGGTGGAACAACAGTCTCTCACTTAAGATTTGGTAAAAAACCTATAAAGTCTCCTTATCTCGTTTATGATGCGGACTTTATTGCGTGTCACAACAAAGCATATTTACACCACTATGATTTATTAAAGGGTCTTAAGAAAAACGGTAATTTTGTGCTAAATTGTCCATGGTCTCAAGAGGAACTGGAAGACAAGATCCCTGCAACGATTAAAAAGTATATTGCAGAAAACAATATTAATTTTTATATTATTGATGCAGTGAAAATTGCACATGAAATTGGTCTTGGCGGAAGAATTAATATGATTATGCAAGCAGCTTTCTTTAATTTAGTGAATGTTATTCCTAAAGAAGATGCTGTTAAGTACTTAAAAGAAGCTATCCAAGATACTTATGGTAAAAAAGGTGAAGAAATTGTAAGGATGAATTATGAAGCTGTGGATCAAGGAATACAAGGCTTATTGAAGGTCAATGTTCCAGCTAGCTGGAGTCAAGCCAAAGAAGAAGCATTGCCTATAAAAGAAGAACCAGATTTTGTAAAAAATATACAACGACCTATGGCAAGATTAGAAGGAGATGAACTGCCAGTAAGTGCATTTAAAGGGATGGAGGATGGTACTTTCCCTCTAGGTACAACGACTTATGAAAAACGAGGGATTGCTGTCATGATTCCACAGTGGCAGACAGATAAGTGTATTCAATGTAACCAGTGTGCTTATGTCTGCCCCCATGCTGTTATCAGGCCTTTACTTCTTAATGATCAGGAAATGCAGGCTAGACCAGATACTTTTGAAACTAAAAAAGCTATTGGTAAAGGTTTAGAAGGGTTGGAGTATCGTATTCAAATTAGTCCGATGGATTGTACTGGATGTGCTAATTGTGCTGATATTTGCCCTGCACCAGAAAAGGCTTTGGTGATGGTGGATGCAGAAAAGGAAACAGTAAGACAAGAAGAAAATTGGGAGTATGCTCTGTCAGTGAAAGAAAAAGATGAATTAATGGACAAGAAAACCGTAAAAGGCAGTCAATTTGCTCGACCTTTACTAGAGTTTCATGGTGCTTGTGCAGGATGTGGTGAAACTGCTTATGTTAAGCTAATAACCCAGCTTTTTGGAGATAGAATGATGATTGCCAATGCCACAGGTTGTTCTTCTATCTGGGGTGCCAGTGCACCATCTATTAGCTATAGTACTACTGCTGATGGCAAAGGACCAGCATGGGCTAACTCACTATTTGAAGATAATGCTGAATATGGCTTTGGTATGTACTTAGCTGCCAAACAAATTAGAGAAAGATTAGCAGATTTAATGACACAGGTATTAAATAGCGATTTAGATAGTAATCTCAAAGATGCTTGTAAGAGATGGCTTGAAGCAATGGACGACGGAGAAAAATCTAGAGAGGTTTCAGAAGCACTGCTGAATCTTATCGAGAACCAACAGTATCAAGATCATCCTATTATCAAAGAAATTTTAGAAAAGAAGGATTATTTGATTAAACGTTCTGTATGGATTCTTGGAGGAGATGGTTGGGCATATGATATAGGTTATGGAGGCGTAGATCATGTGTTAGCTTCAGGAGAAGATGTAAATCTTTTTGTAATGGATACAGAAATTTATTCTAATACAGGTGGACAATCCTCAAAAGCAACGCCTACCGCTGCTGTAGCAAAGTTTGCAGCTTCTGGAAAAAGAATCCGTAAAAAGGATTTAGGGTTAATGGCAACCAATTATGGTTATGTCTATGTAGCTCAAATAGCGATGGGAGCTAATATGAATCATACCATAAAAGCCATCACTGAAGCAGAGGCTTATAAAGGACCTTCCTTAATCATCTGTTATGCACCTTGTGTTAGTCATGGTATTAAAACCGGCATGGGCACAAGTGTAGTACAGGAAAAGAAGGCGGTAGAGGCGGGATACTGGCATCTATATCGCTTTAACCCAGAATTAAAGGAACAAGGAAAAAATCCATTTATTTTAGACTCAAAGGAACCAAAAGAGCCCTTTAGAGAGTTTATTGAAGGAGAAATAAGATATTCACAAATCATGAACGTATTCCCAGAGATAGCTGACGAGTTGTTTGAAGCAGCAGAGAAAAACGCTAAAGATAGATATGAAACCTATAGACGGTTGGCAGAAATGCAGTATTAAATAAAAAAGGGACTGAATTCAGTCCCTTTTTTAAACATTTAAGTCACAAAAAATAGCTTTTAATTACTTTTCATTTGTATCTACGTACTCCTTAGCGTTTTTTATTTCTACTTCATCTGGAATAGGTACTCTAGATACAGGTTTAAGATCTTTCATATTCATTAATGAAGCGGTTGTATGATGCTCTATTGTTCGACCTAGATGTTTTTCTTTAAATCTGTTTTTGGCCATAAAATCCCTCCTTGCTATTAGTATCTTCATAGATATTTTAATCTATAACCTTTTTTATCATGTAAAATTAACCTTAATAATAAAAGACTGTTATAGATAATCAACTACAAAGCTTAATAAAGTATAGACCGTATACTTTTATAGAAAATGACTACGATGTTCATTGTTCATTTCTAAAACTGATGGAGGACTTATTTTTTAAAAGGTATGGAAATGAAAAATTCCTTAAGAAATTTGTATGTTTAAAGGGTAAGCTTTCATTGACTATTATATATCTTTGGAGTAAGATTAAGTATAATTTGTAGAATTTAACATAAGTTGGAGGTGCGGATTAGGCGAATGATTAAAGGAATAATTTTAGGCTTTATTATTGTATTGCCAGGCATGAGTGGAGGAACGGTTTTTCTTATCTTCGGTATTTATGAAAATATGTTGAAGGATTTAGCCAAACTTAACATAAAACCTTACTTACCGCTACTAGGTGGGACACTTATAGGTATTTTTGCCAGCGGCATGCTTTTTGCGTTATTCTTTGAATCCTTTAGGGATCAGACAGCTATTTTTCTTATGGGATGCTTGATAGCTTCTATTCGACCAGTCTTAAAGCCCTGTGAAAAGCTTAATTTACAAGGAACTTTCTTTTTAATTTTAGGACTGCTTGTGGGATATTCTATGGGAGGAGAGCCCATCGGACTTATGGTAGAGACGGAGGAGGTTAGTTTAATTTTATTAATGTTAGGTGGCATACTATCTAGTGCTGCTATGATTATACCAGGGATTCCAGGGAGTTCTGTACTAATTGTCTTAGGAATTTATGACAGTATTTTATACTCTATAAAAGAGTTAGAACTATTAAATTTATTAACCTTTGGCATAGGAAGTGTTATGGGGATTTTTCTTCTGATCAAGATTTTGAATAATATATACGAAAAATACAGGAGCATTATTTCTTATTTTTTTGCGGGATTAATCTTAGGTTCTTCTAGAGCACTTCTGCCCTATTCCTTTAAACCTTATCTTATATTAATCTTTGCTATTGGCTTTGCTTTAGTATGGGTATGGAGTGGAAAGCAAAAAGATTCAACAAATAAAGTACAGGAGAGAGACGAGAATTAGAGATTTTCAAAAGTATAATTTACATCTTTACAACGAACAAACGTTCGTTTATAATATAATTATAAAAAGTATAATATGCATCATATTTTTGAGAAGATAAAAATACAATATAAATAGAATGATGAAGCCATAGAAGCATATTATGTGGAGGTGTATATATGAAGGTGTTTGTATTCTCGGGGAAAGTAAAGGAATTAAGGAAGTATTTAAAGGAATGGCGAATGGAAACGAAAAAATAATGAGTTTTTTTAAAATGGGTAACCTCCTTCCTAGATGAAAGAGGTTTTTGTTTTATAGTTAGTTATTCTCCATCAGATGTTTTTTGAGATTTAAAATGGAAAATGGATAGCAACTATGTTACTATTATATTAGAATGTTAGCATAACTAATATAGTAGAGGAATATACAAACTTAATTGTAACGTAGGTGAGTAGATGGAGAAAGTACGGATTCTAATTGTTGAAGACTGTAAAATAACAGCAAAAATTATAAAAAGTGCCTTGATAAGTTTAGGTTATGAGGTGGTTGATAGTGTTGCTACAGGAGAAGATGCTATTGCTTCATGTTTTCATCAAGAGCCTGATTTGATCTTAATGGATATAGAGATTGAAGGACCAATGAATGGTATTGAAACTGCTGATAAAATTAGAAGCTTCTTTGATGTCCCTATTATCTATTTAACGGCATTGTCTGATGGAATCACTCTGAGTAGAGCTAAAACAGCAGGTGGTTTTGCTTATCTGATAAAGCCCTTTCGGAAAATGGACTTGCATGCTAATATAGAAATGACCACCTATGCTCATAGAATGAAGAAAAAGGCTAAAGAAAATGAAGTGAAGTATAGAAATATTTTTGATAATATGTTTGATGGATTTATCTACTGCAAAATTGTTTTTGATGAAACTAATAAACCTGTAGATTATATTCTTTTAGAAGTTAACGATGCTTTTGAAAAATTGATTGGTATAAAAAAAGAAAATATTTTGGGTAAAACCATTAATGAAATATTGCAACTAGAGCAGTATAATCATCTGTTAAAGGACATTGAAATTTTTAATGAAGCTGTTTATGGGGAAAAGGTTCATATAAAGGAATATTTTCTTGATTATGTAGGAAAATGGTTTTCTATTACAGTGAGTAAACTTCAGGATGGCTACTTATCCATTCTAATAACAGACATTACAGAAAGAAAAACTTCAGAAGAGAAGCTTAAATTTTTAACCTTTCATGATGCACTAACAGGACTCTATAATAGGACGTACTTTCAAGAAGAATTGAAAAGATATGATGTTCCAAGACAACTACCTTTAAGTGTAATCATAGGAGACATCAATGGTCTTAAGCTGGCTAATGATGTATTTGGTCATAATGAGGGAGATAAACTTCTGATTAGGATCGCAGAAAAACTAAAGCAAAGTTGTCGTGTAGAAGACCTTATTGCCCGGTGGGGGGGAGATGAATTTGTAATTTTGCTCCCCAAAACTAATGAAGAAGAGGCAAAAACTATTTGTCAGCGTATAACAAATTTTTGCAAACAAGAAACCGATTGTTTGGTTAAAACTAGTATAGCATTAGGTTATTCAACAAAAGTTCAAGAAAGTCAAGATATTCAAAGGCTGCTAAAAGAAGCAGAAGATAAAATGTATAAGAACAAGTTAATATCTAGCAAGAGAGCTCACGAATTAATCATTAGCTCTTTAAAGGAGAGTTTGATTGAAAAGACCCATGAAACGAAGGAACATATAGAGGAAATTAAAGAAAATCTTCTTTTAGTAGGAAGCTTTATGAGTCTTTCTTTAAAATTGTTGTCAGAACTAGCTTTACTAGCAGAGTTTCATGATATAGGTAAAATTGCTATTCCTAAGGAGATTCTTAATAAGACCACAGCTTTAACAGAAAAAGAGCGGGAAATAATAAAGCAACATCCTGTCACCGGATATAGAATTGCTTCTTCTTCTAGAAACTTGATGCCTATTGCAGAGGCTATTTTACTTCATCATGAGTGGTGGGATGGCAGTGGCTATCCTTTGGGAGTGAAAAGAGAAGAAATTCCTATTACAGCAAGATTATTGGCTATTGTGGAAGCTTATTACGTCATGCTTCATGGTCGGATATATAAAAAGCCACTAAAACCTGAAGAAGCTCTGCAAGAAATTAGAGATTATGCAGGAAGACAATTTGATCCTGCATTAGTAAATGTTTTTATAGAGGTTATCCAGAAAAAAAATAAAAGTCATTAGAGGCACTTATCACCAAATTTTGGTAGATTTGAGGCCTTTTTCATATAGAAAATTAGGAGGAAAAATATGCTGAAATTAGATAATATTCCCATACACATCCTATTGGTAGAGGATGAAAAGATTAATCAAAGAATAGTAGATACTTTGTTAAAAAAGAAGGGGTGGCACGTGACCATAGCCTCAAATGGAGAAGAGGCCTTGAAACTTCTTGCGGCACAGATGTTTAATCTAATACTAGTGGATATCTACATGCCTGAAGTAGATGGTTTTGAAGTGGCGGCTACGGTTAAAAAGCTGGAAAAATACCAAGAACATCCTGCTGCAGTTGTGGCCATGAGTGCTAGTGAGGTGGATGAGAAAAAGTGTATAAAGGCAGGAATAGATGCCTTCATAGCAAAGCCCATTGATCCAGATCAGCTGTATAGGATTGTTGAAAAAACATTAGCAGAGAATGATTTTTTTCAAAGAAAGGTAGATACGGAAGCAGCTATTAACAATCTTGGTGGAGATGAAGCTTTGCTTAGGGAACTAATACAAGACTTTATAGATGAAGAATACGGAGGAAAGCTATTAAAGGAGATAGAAGAGTCAGTGAAGTTGAGGGATTACTATAATCTATATAAAAGAGCCCATAAACTAAAGGGATCTTCTGGTTGTCTTGGAATCAACACAATATATGATATTGCATATGAACTAGAGAAGTGCGGCAGAAAGTCTCAACAGCATGGGTTAGAGGATTTGTTTGAACGACTGCAAAAAGAGTATAAAATAATAAGGGACCATTTAAAGCAGTATTTTTAGAAAAATACATAATCATAAGAAAAATAAGTGAATAAGAATAGCAGGTTAAGGAAATTCAATATATATAGAATGTATTCTATAAGTTTTGGGAAAAATGCAGTAAAAAGCTCTATATTCAGCTGTGCTGAGGGCGTTTACTAATTAAACTGGAAGGGAGTAATTTATTTATGGTATTTTCAGTAGGACAAAGCTATAATGGTTTTAAATTAGTGCAAGAAAAAGAGATAAAAGAAATGAATGCTATGGGAAGAGTATTTGAACATGAGAAGAGTGGGGCACAGCTACTTTATATACAAAATGACGATGATAATAAAGTGTTTTCCATTACCTTCAGAACACCTCCTACCGATAGCACTGGACTACCTCATATCTTAGAGCATGCAGTTTTATGTGGATCAAAAAACTTTCCGGCAAAAGATCCTTTTGTCGAACTGGCTAAAGGATCTTTAAACACTTTTTTAAATGCTATGACTTTTTCAGATAAAACAATGTACCCTATTGCCAGTAGAAATGATAAAGATTTTTTAAACTTAATGCATGTTTACTTAGATGCTGTTTTTTATCCCAATATTTATAACGAGAAAAAAATACTAATGCAGGAAGGATGGCATTATGAACTAGAAAATGTTGAGGATGAAATCACTTATAAAGGTGTAGTTTATAATGAAATGAAGGGAGCCTTCTCTTCTCCTGAACAGGTACTATTTAGAAAAATGCAGGAATCTTTATTTCCTGATACTACATATAAATATGATTCCGGTGGCGATCCTGAGGTAATTCCAGAGTTAACACAGGAGGACTTTGTAAACTTTCACAGCAAACTATATCATCCCTCTAATAGTTACATTTACTTATATGGAGACGGTGATATTATGGAGCATTTAAAGTTTATAAATGAAGCTTACTTAAAGGATTTTGACAGAATTGAAGTGGATTCTAAAATTGATCTACAACCCCCTTATAAGGAACCTAAAACTTCTGTTGTAGAATACTCTATTTCAGATAATGAAGATGAAAAGAATAAAACTTTTTTAAGTCTAAACTTTGTTGTAGGCAAGTCTACAAACCCAGAACTACATTTGGCTTTTGATATCTTAACCTATTTATTGTTAGAGACACCAGCAGCACCACTAAAAAAAGCTTTGTTAGAAGCAGATTTAGGAAAAGATGTCTTTGGTTCCTATGATCATAGTATTTTTCAGCCAGTACTAAGTGTTGTTGTAAAAAATGCTAATGAGGAAGACCAAGAAAAATTTGAAAAGCTGGTTTTTAATACGTTAAAAGAGTTGACGGACAAAGGTATAGATAAAAAACTCATTGAAGCAGCAGTGAATATTTACGAATTCAAGTTAAGAGAAGGGGATTATGGTAGATATCCGAGAGGTTTGATTTACTGTATGAAGAGTATGGAAAGTTGGCTTTATGATGCAGACCCAATGCTTCATTTAGCTTATGAAGAGGTATTGGCAAAGATCAAAACAGCTCTAACTACAGATTACTTTGAAAAACTCATAAAGGAACACCTTTTGAATAATCAGCATAGATCTGTTTTAATGGTAAAACCCAAGAAAGGTTTAGCTCATGAAAAAGAAGTGGAAGTAAAACAAAAATTGCAAGCATACAAAAAACAGTTATCGAAAGATGAGATTAACCAACTTGTAGAAAAAACAGCAACTTTAAAACAATATCAAGAAGCATCTAACGATCCTAAAGATTTAGAAAAAATCCCACTACTTTCTTTAGCGGATATAGAGCCAAAGGTAGATAAAGTACCTTTGATAGAAAAAACAGAAGAAGATATACCTGTTTTGCTACATTCAATGTTTACCAACGAAATAGCTTATGCAAATCTATTGTTTGATACTTCAGCTGTGCCGCAACAACTCATTCCCTATGTTAGTCTGCTGAGTTCGGTACTAGGAAAGGTAAGTACAGAAAAGTACAACTATGAAGACTTGTCTAATGAAATTAATATTTATACTGGAGGAATAGACTTTAATGTAGAAGCTTATTCTCTGAAGAATGATGATAGTCAGTACTTCCCTAAGCTTATAGTAAGATCTAGTGCTTTAGTAAAGCAGATGCCTAAATTGTTTGAAATTTTAGGTGAGCTTATTGAAAACACAAAATTTACTGAAGTAAAACGATTAAAAGAGATTATTAGAGAAGTAAAGTCTAGACTGGAAATGAATATTTTGCAGGATGGACATATTGTAGCTGCTAGGAGAGTGACCTCTTACTTTTCACCGATAGGACAATATAAAGAACTGTGTATAGGGATAGATTTTTATAAATTTATTACTGAATTAGAAGGAAACTTTGATGATAAAGTACAGGAAATCCAAAGCAACTTAGAAAAGGCAGCTAAAATAATCTTTAATAGAGAAAACCTACTTGTTAGCTTAACTATAGAAGAAAAAGATTATAAAGCTTTTCAAGAATCTTTTGTTTCTTTGATGAAACGTATAGGAGATAAAAAGTTAGAAAAACAGCAGTATCAATTTGATTACTCGCCAAAGAATGAGGGGTTATTGACTTCAAGTAAAGTACAGTATGTAGCTAAGGCTTACAACTTCCAAAAACTAGGGCATCAGTACACGGGACACCTTCAAGTATTAAAGACGATCATTAGTTTGAATTACTTATGGAATAAGGTAAGGGTATTAGGAGGAGCCTATGGTGCTATGGCAGGCTTTAGCAGAAATGGAAATCTATACTTTACTTCCTATAGAGATCCTAATTTAGATAAAACCTTAAAGGTGTATGACGAAGCTTATAAATATTTAAGTGGATTTTCCTCTACTGAAAGAGAAATGACAAAATTTGTAATTGGCACCATCAGCAAAATGGATGCCCCCATGACTCCCTCTATGAAGGGCCAAGAAGCAACAGCCTATTACATTAGTCAGATCGCAGAAGAAGATTTACAAAGAGAAAGAGACCAAGTACTTAGCATAAAGCCAGAAGATATAAAAGAATTGAGTAACTTAATCAAGGGAGTAATGGAACAAAATCATTTTTGTGTATTAGGTAATGAAGGTAAGATAAAAGAAAAGCAGGAAATCTTTAATAATTTAGTAGACGTATTTAATTAGTTTTTTGCGATAATTAAGATTTAGATATAAATCTGTTGAAAACAATAAAAGCCTTCTACAGGCTTTTATTGTTTTCACATAAAAATATGTCTAACCCTTTTTATGTAAAATTATAACAAAGGATTGATAAATTCAAAACGAAAACAATTTATAAAAACTCTTTACACGATATAAAAAATATGGTAAAATGTATTACATAATAAATAGAATAACTAATTAAAGCAGGAAGCTTTTAAAAACCATGAAGGTTTTGCTAGATCTTTAAAATAGATCTGAATAACTTCATGTTTTGTTTTTTTTGTTTTAAATTTTCTCCAAAATACTACATAATCCACTTCTACTTGACTCTATTCAACAATAAATTCCAGTAACCGAATACACAGAATACTATGTTCTAAAGAAATTCAAATCCAAGAAGTCCCCAAAGGATAGCTTGGTACATTTTTTTGGAAAAAAATCAAAATATTCATTGCAAACAAAATAAAAGTATGGTACACTTAAAACAAGTAAAAAACAATGATATGTTAACTGAAAATTAACATTTTTTTTATTAATATTTGATATTTTATTAACAAATTTTTTTATAATTTTTTAAAAAACTTTGTTATATAATTAACAAATAAAAACGCTTGCATTTTAAGTGGGACACTATCAGTTCCAATCATTTCAAAAATAAATCTAACCAAACTTGTCAAATGTAGCACAATTATTTATGCTTTACTACTTGTTTATAAAAATAGTTTGCCTTAATGATTGTAGTCTAATTAAATTCACTGAAATCTACTTAGAAATAAAAACAATACTTTTTTTAGTTTTGATAAAACACATAAGAAATGAAGTCTTATAAAAAAGCATGAAGCTTTTATTTGTGATATAGTTTTTTATGTGTTCAATAAAATATATTTTTATTAGGGGGAGTTAAAAATGAGTGAAGAAAAAATGATATCTCTTGATAGTATCGATGATCAGTTGATCAAGAAAGCAGAAGCAGAAGGTGTAGAAACCATGTGGGACAGAAAAAAAGCTATGAAGACACCTTGTGGTTTTGGTGAGCAAGGCGTATGTTGTAGAATTTGTGCTATGGGTCCCTGTAGAGTAAGCCCAGTTGAAGGCAAAGGTGCTCAAAGAGGTATTTGTGGAGCTACAGCTGATACAATTGTAGCTAGAAACTTTGCAAGAATGGTAGCTGCAGGAACATCAGCTCACTCCGATCATGCTAGAGATATAGCACATGTAATGCATATGGCTAGTAGAGATGGCGCTTACAATATTAAAGATGAGAAAAAATTATTAGCATTAGCTGAAGAGTGGGAAGTAAAGACAGAAGGTAGAGATATCTATGATATCGCTCATGAAGTTGCTGAAGTAGCATTAAATGAATTTGGTAAGCCTTTTGGTACATTAAGATTCCCCAAAAGAGCTCCAGCACCAAGACAGAAAATTTGGGAGGAACTAGACATTGTTCCTAGAGCGATAGATAGAGAAATCGCAACAGTAATGCATTCTACAAGTATAGGATGTACAGCTGATGCTGAAAGTATGCTTCGTATAGCAATGAGAACATCTTTATCAAATGGATGGGGCGGTTCTATGATGGGAACTGAACTTAGTGATATCGTATTTGGAACCCCAACGCCAAGAATGACTGAAGCTAACCTAGGAGTTTTAGAAGAAAATCAAGTAAATATCTTACTTCATGGTCATGACCCAAGTTTATCTGAAGCTGTTGTTTTGGCAGCCAATGATCCAGAAATCATTAAGCTAGCTGAAGAAGTAGGGGCTGAAGGTATCAACTTAGCAGGTATGTGTTGTACAGGTAACGAAGTAACCATGAGACATGGTGTAAAAATAGCTGGAACCTTCTACCAACAAGAATTAGCAGTATTAACAGGTGTAATTGAAGCTGTTATCGTGGATGTTCAGTGTATCTTCCCATCACTAACACCAGTGACAAGTTGCTACCATACTAAGTTTATCACTACTTCACCAAAGGCTAAGGTTGAAGGTGCAACGCATATAGAATTCCATGAAGTAACAGCTTTAGAGTCTGCAAAGGCTATCGTAAGAGAAGCAGTTTTAAACTATGGCAACAGAAAGAAAGAAAAAATCTTTATACCAGAGTCAAAAACTCAAGCAATCACAGGTTACTCTGTAGAGGCTGTTGTTAAGCAATTAGATAGAGTTGTAAACTCTCATATAGATCCTCAAGGAACAGTGAAGCCATTAGCAGATGTTCTTAAGGCTGGTGTCTTAAGAGGAGCTGCAGGTATTGTTGGATGTAACAATCCAAAAACTAGACATGAATATAGTCACATAGAAATCATGAAAAAGTTAATCGCCAATGACGTTATCGTTGTAACTACAGGTTGTGCTGCACAAGCCGCTGCTAAAGCAGGATTATTAAGCAAAGATGCTGTTAAATTAGCTGGTAAAGGATTGCAAGCGGTATGTGAATTAGTTGATATCCCACCAGTAATCCATTTAGGATCTTGTGTAGATAATACTCGTATCTTAAAAATAGTTAGTGCAGTAGCAGACTTGATGGGAGTAGACAACTGTGATTTACCAGTAGTAGGGGTAGCTCCAGAGTGGATGTCAGAGAAGGCTGTAGGTATCGGACTATATGTTGTATCTAGTGGTATCGACGTATTCTTAGGAGTAACACCTCCAGTAACTGGTTCTAAACACTTTACAGATATCCTAACCAACAAGATTGAAGATATGACAGGGGCTAAGTTCTTTGTGAACACAAACCCACACGAATTAACTGATATGATGTTAGCAAGAATCGAAGAAAAGCGTACAAAACTAGAGCAAAAACTTGCAGCAAGAGCTGAAGAAAAAGAATGTGCTGTAGAAAACGCTTAGGACTTGCAAAATATTTACAATAGTTTTACAATAGATTTATGATGATGAAATTGAGGCAATTGCTCTAGTTGTCTAGAGCAATTGTCTCAAATAAAATGTGCAAATTCCTGAGGAAATTAATTTTTAACAAGATTGTTAAAGATTAATATCTCAGAAAAATATAGATAATAACCTAAAAAACTTAGGAATATAGGTGATATAAATGAAAATAGCTATAACAGGCAAAGGCGGAGTAGGTAAAACAACATTTGCAGCAATGATAAGTAGATTATTAGCAGAAGAAGGTTATAGTGTTTTAGGTGTAGATGCAGATCCTGATGCTAACTTAGCATTAGCACTAGGGTTTCCAAAACAATTGATAGATGAAATTGTTCCAATTTCCGAAATGAAAAATCTAGTAGCTGAGAGAACAGCCTCTACTCCCGGTACTTTTGGTACAATGTTTAAAATGAATCCAAAAGTAAGCGATATTCCTGAGCAATACTGCAAGGAATACAACGGTGTAAAGGTGTTGACTATGGGAACAGTAGATACTGGTGGTTCAGGCTGTGTATGTCCTGAGCATGTCCTGTTAAAAACGTTGACGTCTCATCTAATATTAGGTAATAAAGATGTAGTAGTGATGGATATGGAGGCAGGCATAGAACACTTAGGCAGAGGAACAGCAAAATTTGTAGATGCCTTTATTGTTGTAGTAGAACCAGGGGAAAGAAGTCTACAGACCTATAGAAAAGTAAAAACATTGGCAGAAGATATCGGGGTTAAGAAAATATTTGTAGTAGCTAATAAAATAAGAAATGAACAAGATGAAAAATTCATACTAGAAAATGTACATGAAGATGAATGCCTAGGGTTTATCCATTACAATCCCAATATCGTAGACTCTGACAGAAGTGATTTGTCACCCTTTGACTCAAATGAGCAGATTAAGAAAGAAGTTCAAAAGATTTCTGACAAATTAAAGGGCGCTTTATAGACATAAGCAGGAAAAACCTGCAATCCTTTGATTCAAACAAGCAAATTAAAGAGAAAGTACTTAAAATTCAAATAGATTCAAGTACTTATATTTAAACAAATTAAAGGGGGTTTTATAAATGAGTTTCAAGAGTGATATTGAAATTGCACAAGAAGCCACACCACAAGACATTAGAGAGGTTGCTTCAAAGTTAAATTTAACAGAGAATGACATCGAGCTTTATGGTAAGTACAAAGCAAAGGTGGACTATAATTTACTTAAGCAAGACAATGGTGGTAAAAAAGCAAAGTTGATTTTAACTACTGCTATCAACCCAACTCCAGCAGGTGAAGGTAAAACTACTACAACAATAGGTACTTCAGACGCCTTAAGTAGACTTGGCAAGAAAACTATTGTTGCTTTAAGAGAACCATCTCTTGGACCAGTATTTGGTGTTAAAGGTGGAGCTGCTGGTGGTGGATATGCTCAAGTAATCCCAATGGAAGATATCAACCTACACTTTACAGGTGACTTCCATGCTATAGGTGCAGCTAACAACTTATTGGCAGCTATGCTTGACAATCACATCAACCATGGTAACCAACTAGGAATTGACAATAGAAAAATCACATGGCGAAGAGCTATGGATATGAACGATAGACAACTTAGAAATATGGTAAATGGATTAGGTGGTAAAGGTAATGGTATCACAAGAGAAGATGGTTTTGACATTACTGTTGCATCTGAAGTAATGGCTGCTTTCTGTTTAGCAAGTGATATTGTAGACTTAAAGGAAAGATTAAGCAAAATTATTGTTGCTTATACAAAAGATGATAAGCCAGTTACAGCTGGAGAATTAAATGCTCATGGAGCTATGGCAGCATTATTAAAGGATGCTCTAAAGCCTAACTTAGTACAAACATTAGAAGGAACACCAGCATTTGTACATGGTGGACCATTTGCAAATATCGCTCATGGTTGTAACTCAGTAATTGCTACAAAAATGGCAATGCATTTTGCTGATTATGTAGTAACAGAAGCAGGATTTGGTGCTGACTTAGGAGCAGAAAAGTTCCTAGATATCAAGTGTAGAATGGCAGATCTTAAGCCTGATGCAGTAATCATCGTTGCAACTGTAAGAGCATTAAAATACAATGGTGGTGTAGCAAAACAAGATTTAAATCAAGAAAACCTTGAAGCATTAGAAAAAGGTTTACCAAACTTATTAAAGCACGTAGAAAACATAACACAAGTATTCAAATTACCAGCAGTGGTAGCTATCAATAAATTCCCACTTGACACTGAAGCAGAATTAACTCTTGTAAAGAGCAAGTGTCAAGAATTAGGTGTAAACGTAGCTTTATCAGAAGTATGGGCAAAAGGTGGAGAAGGTGGAGAAGAGTTAGCGAAGGAAGTAATAAGACTAACTGAACAACCAAGTACATTAGAATATGTATATGAATTAGATGCACCTATCAAAGATAAGATTACAGCGATTGCTCAAAAAATCTATGGTGCTGACAATGCAGACTTCACACCAGCCGCTCTAAAAGAAATAGATAGATTAACAAAACTTGGCTTTGACAAATTACCAATTTGTATGGCTAAGACTCAGTATTCTTTAACTGATAACCAAAATGTATTAGGAAGACCTACAGGCTTCAATATTACTGTAAGACAAGTAAAAGTATCAGCAGGTGCTGGATTCCTAGTAGCTCTTACTGGAGAAATTATGACAATGCCAGGATTACCAAAAGTTCCATCAGCTGAAAAAATTGATGTTGATGAATCAGGTGTAATCACAGGTTTATTCTAAAAATACATAACTAGGAGGAAGGACAATGAAGTTAGTAGATAAGAGTAGTGTTGAATTTACTAACGTCCTTGCCTCTAAAGCTGCGGTCCCCGGAGGCGGGGGCGCAGCAGCTTTAGTAGGGGCATTGGGAACTGCCTTAGCAGGGATGGTATGTAACTTAACTATAGGAAAGAAAAAATATGCACAGTATGAAGAGCAAGTTAAGGCAATCTTAGCAAAAACAGAAGAAGTTCAAAACTGCTTCTTGAAGATGGTGGATGAAGATGCTGAAGAGTTTTTACCATTATCAAAAGCTTATGGTATGCCAGCAAATACAGATGAAGAAAAAGCAGAAAAAGATAGAGTGCTGCAAGATGCTTTGAAAAATGCTTGTAGTGTACCGATTAAAATAGTAAGAACTTCCTATGAGGCAATAAAACTACATGAGGACTTAGTTGACAAAGGTTCTAAGTTAGCTATAAGTGATGTAGGGGTAGGGGTTCAATGTTTAAGAGCAGCTTTGATCAGTGGACAGCTAAACGTAATCATTAACATTGGAATGATCAAAGATCAAGAATATGTAAGTGCTGTTAAAGAAGAGACAGATAGACTGGTTGCAGAGGGAGTAAAAATCGCTGACGATGTCTATAAAAAAGTAGAAAAAGTACTTTCAGAATAATTAAAAAGCGACAATATTAGGTAAAGGGAAAACACCTGTTAACATATAAGTTTAAGTAGCGAAGGCTATCAACATATAGCAAGATGTTTAAAATATATAAAAATTAATAGGGGGTTTGAAAATGGGACAAGTAATAAAGGGGAAACCAGTTGCTGATAAGATCAGTGAAGACTTGGTAGTTGAGATTGAAGGATTAAAAGGTAAAGGCATTCAACCTAAGCTAGCTATCGTACGTGTTGGTGCTAGATCAGACGATTTAGCTTATGAAAAAGGTGCTCTTAGCAAATGTAAAAAAGTAGGCGTTGAAACAGAAGTTTTTGAATTAGCAGAAGATATTACTCAAGACGACTTTGTAAAAGAATTGAAAAAATTAAATGAAGACAAGGCTGTTAATGGAATACTAATTTTTAGACCATTGCCAAAGCAACTAGATGAAAGCGTTATCAAATATGTTATTGCTCCAGAAAAAGACGTAGACTGCTTTAGCCCAGTAAATGTTGGAAAGATGACAGAAGGAGACAAAACAGGATTCCCACCATGTACACCAACAGCAGTAATGGAAATTCTAAAGTTCTATGAAGTAGAATTACAGGGCAAAGACTGTGCTGTTATCGGGGCTTCTATGGTTGTTGGTAAGCCTACAGCCTTATTGTTATTAAACGAAAATGCTACTATTTCAGTATGCCACATCTTTACAAAAGACTCAGCTAAAGTAGCTAGTCAAGCAGAAGTTGTAGTAGTTGGTGTAGGTGTGCCAAGACTAGTAAAAGAAAACTGGATTGCTAATGGTGCAGTAGTAATTGACGTTGGTATCAACGTAGATGCAGAAGGTAATATGTGTGGAGACGTAGATTTTGACAATGTTCAAGAAAAAGCAGCTATGATTACACCAGTACCAGGCGGAGTAGGTTCTGTTACTACATCTATTTTAGCGAAGCATGTAGTAAAAGCCTGCAAGCAACAAAACAATTTATAGGTAAGTACTTAGTTAACTTATTGTACCAGTTTTAAGTTAAAGATGCTTTTAACTGGTGCGCTAAGTTAATAGGGTAACTTTGTTGAACTAAGGGGGAATAAAAAATGATTATTTCACAAAAAAAGCCTTTTGAAGAAGTTCTAAAGTTTCTAAAGGATAGTAAAAAGGTAGTTGTAACAGGTTGTTCTGAATGTGCTACCGTTTGTAAAGTTGGTGGCGAAGAGGAATTACAAGCTATGAAGGAACTATTAGAAACAGAAGGCAAAGAAGTGTTAGCTTCAATCGTTCTTGAACCAGCCTGTAACTTATTAAATACAAAAAAAGATCTTAAAAAATTAAAAGATGAGCTAAGTAGTGCTGATGCTGTACTTTCTTTATCATGTGGTGACGGTACACAAACAGTTGCAAAGGTTGTTAAGAGTGCAGTATATCCTGGTACAGATACAATGTTTATCGGTGAAATAGAAAGAATCGGACAATTTGAAGAAGCCTGTAGAGCCTGTGGTGAGTGTGAACTTGGATGGACAGCATCTATTTGTCCTATAACAAAGTGTGCTAAAGGTTTAATCAACGGACCATGTGGTGGTGCGAAAAATAAAAAGTGCGAAGTTAGCAGTGACAATGATTGTGCATGGCTTTTAATCTTTGAAAAGTTAAAAGAAAGTGGACAATTAGCAAACATGATGGAATTAAGAGAACCTAAAGATTTTGCAAAGGGCAATAGTCCAAGAAGAATTAATTTAAAAGATCAAAGTAAAGAAACTGTTGAAGCTTAGTTTGATAAAGGGGGTATTATAATGAGCTTATTAAGAAATGCAATTGAAAATGGAGAGTTTGCAGTTACGGCGGAAATGGCTCCTCCTAAAGGAACGGATTTTCATCATTTAATGGAGTGTGCCAGAGCCATTAAAGGAAGAGTTCATGGTGTTAACGTAACAGATTTCCAATCAGCTGTTATGAGAGCTACATCTTTAGCTACTTGTAAACTATTAAAAGACGAAGGTTTAGAGCCTGTTTTGCAAATGACCGGTAGAGACAGAAATAGAATTGCTATTCAAGGTGAGTTTTTATCTGCTGCTGTATTTGGAATTCCAAACGTGCTAGCACTTACAGGAGACCATACAGTAGTGGGAGATCATCCAGGTGCTAAGCCAGTATATGACTTAGACAGTGTTGGTATTCTACAAGCTGCAACAACTATGATCGGCGGAAAAGATATGGTGGGCAATGATATAGAAGGAGGAGTAGACTTCTTATTAGGAGCCTGTGTAACTCCAAGATTTGATCCTTTGGAAGCACAAATCCTTAAAATGGAAAAGAAAGTAAAAGCAGGAGCAAAATTCTTCCAAACACAAGCTGTGTTTGATATGGATACTATGAGAGAATTTAGAGAAAAAACAAAGCATATCAATGCAAAAGTATTAGCAGGTATTATTCCTCTAAAATCTGCTCCTATGGCAAAATTCATGAACAATAATGTTCCTGGAATCTTTGTTCCAGATGAATTAATTGAAAGAATGAAAAACACAGAAAAAGACTTAAGAGTACAAGAAGGTATTAAAATAGCTGGAGAATTTATCAGACAGCTAAGAGAAGAAAACCTATGTGATGGGGTACACATCATGGCTATTGGTGCCGAAGAAAATGTACCTGCAATTCTAGACGCAGCTGGTTTATAGTTTGCAAAAGGGGGGTTGAACGTGAAGGTAGTTGTAATTGGAGGCGGTCCAGGGGGATACGTAGCAGCCATCAAAGCAGCGATGCTGGGAGCGGATGTAACTATAGTTGAAAAAAAGAGAGTTGGAGGAACCTGTCTTAACGTAGGTTGTATACCAACCAAAGCCTTACTAGCTTGTTCTGATATGCTTGAAGGTGTTAGAGAAGCGAAAGACTATGGTGTAAATGTTAATGGTAGTATTGAAGCGGATTTCCAGTATATGATGAAAAGAAAAGATAAAATTGTAGATCAACTAGTTAAGGGTATAGAGTTTTTATTTGATAAAAAAGGTGCCAAGCTGATCAGCGGCTTTGGAAAGTTAATCGATAAAAACAAAGTAGAAGTTGAGAAGGAAGATGGTTCTAAGGAAGTAATTGAAGCAGATAAAATTATTTTAGCTACTGGTTCAGTTCCGATTGTTCCTCCGATTTTCCCTTACGATGGTAAGAAGATCATTACTAGTGATGAAGCTCTTTATTTAGAAGAAGCACCTGAATCTTTGATGATTTTAGGTGGGGGTGTTATTGGCTGTGAGTTTGGACAGTTTTTTAGTAAAATAGGCACAAAAGTAACCATTGTTGAAATGGCTGATCAGTTATTACCTTTTGAGGATAAAGATGTAGCAAAACAGTTGGAAAGATCCTTCAAAAAAGATAAAATAAAGATGATGACTGGACAAAAGATTGAAAAGTGTGAAGTGCAAGGAGACAAAGTTGTTGCCTACTTAGAAGGCGGCAAAGAGTTAGAGGCAGATGCAATGTTGGTGTCTGTAGGTAGAAAACCTTACTTAGACAACCTAGGCCTTGAAAATGTTGGTATCAACGTGGAAAGAGGAAAAATTGTTGTAAATGATAAGATGGAGACAAACGTCGAAGGTATTTATGCCATAGGTGACATTGTTGACACACCTTTCCTTGCCCATGTTGCATCTAAAGAAGGTATGGTAGCAGCAGAAAATGCTTTAGGTAAAAACAAAACAGTAAGTTATAGAGCTGTTCCTAGATGTATTTATACTTCACCAGAGGTAGCTGCTGTTGGTATCACTGAAAAAGATGCTGATGCTAAGGGAATAGCATATCATGTAGGTAAATTTGACTTTAGAGGACTTGGAAAAGCTCAAGCTATGGGTCACTTCCAAGGATTTATTAAAGTGCTAGCTGATGCTGAAGATAGAATTATCGGTGCATCAATTGTAGGCCCGCATGCTACTGACCTTTTGGCTGAATTAAGCTTAGCTGTTGAGTTAGGTTTAACTGCTGAGCAAGTAGGAGATGTTATTCATCCGCATCCAACATTATCTGAAGGTATTATGGAAGCATTGCATGATGTACACAAAGCCTGCGTTCACTCTGTATAAGGGATAGGGTTCTATTAAAAAGCCCTGTCCCATTAGGGGAAGCTTTTGTCAACAACAAACAGGAGGTAGATACTATATGGGATACACTATAGCTGTAGCAGGTAAAGGCGGCACTGGAAAAACGTCACTGACAGGGCTTTTAATAGACTACTTAGTAAAAAAAGGAGAAAAGCCTATCTTAGCTGTAGATGCTGATGCTAATTCAAACTTAAATGAAGTATTGGGTGAAGAAATTGAATTTACTATAGGTGAAATAAGAGAAGAAGTTAGCAAAAGAGAAAATACTGGGAATAGTTTTCCTGGTGGCATGACAAAGGCTCAGTATCTAAAATATCGATTGAATGGTGCATTAATTGAAGGTAGAGGATATGATCTTATCGTTATGGGTAGGTCAGAAGGCCAAGGATGCTATTGCTATGTAAATGGCATGCTTAGGGAACAAATTGATTCCTTATCCGATAGCTACAAATATTTAGTAATTGATAATGAAGCCGGCATGGAACATTTAAGCCGAAAAACAACCAAACATATTGACACCCTATTATTAGTAAGTGATTCTTCAAAAAGAGGAATCCAAGCAGTTGGAAGAATCAATCAACTGGTAAAAGAGCTAGGACTTAGTGTTCAAAATATTCATCTTATCGTGAATAGAGTAGCAAATGGTGAGTTGAAAGAAGACACAAAACAAGAAATTGAAAAACAAGGATTAAGCTTGCTTGGTGTAGTACCTTTAGATCAACAAGTTTATGAATATGATGCCCAAGGAATACCGCTGGTAAACCTTCCAGAGGATTCCATCTCTAAGACGGCATTAAGAAATATCTTATCAAAAATCCAGTTTTAATAGTAACTTTATTTAAGGGGGCGATTTTAGTGGCATTTAAAATGTCAGTACAGGATTACAAAGGAAAGATTAATGAAGTAGAAATAGGTAAAGGTGATAAAGCCTTTAAAGTTGGTGGAGAAGAAGCACTTTCATTTTATAGTTTTGATGGTGCAGCAGGTCAAACACCTAAAGTAGGTGTTGAAATTTTAGATATTTATCCAGAAGAATGGATTCCAGCTTTACAAGAATTGTATAAGGATGTAGCAAACAATCCTGCTGAATGGGCAAAGTTTGTTGAAAAAGAATTAAATCCTGATTTTATCTGTCTAAGACTTATAGGTGCTGATCCTAATGGATTAGATAAATCTGTTGAAGAATGTGCTGAAGTTGCTAAAGCTGTTGCTGAAGCCATTACTTTACCACTAGTTGTTGCTGGAACAGGTAACCATGATAAAGATGCTAAGTTATTTGAAAAAGTAGCTGCTGCTGTTGAAGGTAAGAACGTTCTTGTTTTAGCTGCTACAGAAGAAAACTATAAAGGTGTTGGAGCTGCTGCAGGTTTAGCTTATGGTCATAAGGTAGGCGCGGAATCTTCAGTAGATATTAACCTTGCAAAGCAATTAAACGTACTTTTAGGCCAACTTGGTGTTAAGACTGAAGATGTTGTTATGCACATTGGATGTTCAGCTGTAGGTTACGGATTTGAGTACCTTATCTCAACTGTAGATAGAATTAGATTAGCAGCTTTAAGCCAAAATGACAAAACTTTACAAATGCCTATTATAACACCTGTATCTTTTGAAACATGGAACGTTAAAGAAGCTGTTGCAGATGTAGAAGATGCTCCAGATTGGGGATGTAAAGAAGAACGTGGTATTACTATGGAAATATCAACTGCTACAAGTATTATTACAGTAGGTGCTGATGCAGTGATCGTTCGTCATCCAAAATCATTGGAAACAGTAAAGAAATTTGTAGCAGCATTAGCGTAAATTTTTCAAATAAACAACAACATATTTTATAAATAATATACTTTGTAAAATGATTTTTTAAGGGGGAAAGAAAAAATGGCTTTAACAGGATTAGATATATTTAAATTAACACCTAAAAGTAACTGTAAAGATTGTGGTTTTCCAACTTGTTTAGCATTTTGTATGAAGGTTGCAGCGGGAGCTGTTGAAATAGGTAAGTGTCCTCATATGAGTGCAGAAGCATTAGAAAAATTATCTGAGGCTACAGCACCACCAATGAAGGCTATTAAAATTGGTACTGGTGATAATGAATATACACTAGGTGGAGAAACTGTACTTTTCCGTCATGAAAAAACTTTTGTAAGTAGAAATAGATTTGCAGTAGCATTTAACGATGCAATGACTGCAGAAGAAGTAGATGCAAAGTTAGCTAACATTAAAAAAGTTAACTATGTAAGAATTGGTGAAGAGATGAAGGTTGAAATTGCTGCATTAAAATATACAGCAAACAAAGACAACTACATCAACCTTGTTAAAAAAGTTAAGGATAGCGATGCTCAACTAGTTTATATGCTAGTTTGTGAAGATGCTGACGTTCTTAAAGAAGCTTTAGAATTAGTGAAAGATGAAAAACCTGTGGTATATGGTGCTACAAAAGACAATTATGAAGCTATGGTAAACCTAGTGAAGGATGCAAAACTTCCTTTAGGTTTAAAAGCTGCTAATTTAGATGAATTATATGATTTAGTAGATAAGGTTCAAGCATTAGACTATAAAGAGTTACTATTAGCTGTAGAAGATCCTTCAGTGAAAGAAACCTTCAAAAACGTTGTTCAAATCAGAAGAACTGCTTTAAAAGAGCAGGACAGAAAGTTTGGTTATCCTTCAGTTGTATTTGCTAATGATTTAACAGGTGGCGACAAGTACATGGAAGTTGCCTTAGCATCATTATTCACATTAAAATATGGTTCTATTGTTGTACTGGATGACATAGACTATGCAAGAGCATTACCGTTATTTGCATTAAGACAAAATGTATACACTGATCCTCAAAGACCAATGAGAGTTGAGCCAGATTGCTATTCTATTAATGGTGCAGATGACAATTCTCCAGTATTAATTACTGTTGACTTTGCTTTAACTTACTTTATTGCAGCTGGTGAGATTGAAAGATCTAAAGTACCAGTATGGTTAGCTGTTCCAGATGCTGGCGGTTATTCTGTACTTACAGCTTGGGCTGCTGGTAAATTTGGTGCAGATAACATTAGTAAATTTATCAAAAATAGTGGTATAGCTGATAAAACAAAATCAAGAAAGTTAGTTATTCCAGGACTTGTAGCTGTACTTAAGGGTGAATTAGAAGACGAGTTGCCAGGCTGGGAAATTGTTGTAGGACCAGAAGAAGCTATGCATATTCCAAAGTTCTTAAAACAATTAGCAAGTGAAGATGCAACTGCGTAGATAATATATAAGTTAGTATGATTAAAATTAAGGAAAGGGTCACACCTTTCCTTAATATAAAAATAAGAAATGGGGGGTTATTTACATGGAAAAGTTCCTTGTAATTGGAGAGAGAATTCACTGTATTTCACCAGTAATTAGAAAGGCATTAGCTGAGAGAAATCCTGAGCCTATATTAAAAAGAGCAAAAGAGCAAATTGATGCTGGAGCAGATTATGTAGATGTAAACATAGGACCAGCAGCAAAAGATGGTGAAGAGTTAATGACTTGGGCTGTTCAATTGATTCAAAAAGAATTTGACAATGTTCCTTTAGCATTAGATACTATTAATAGAGCTGCTATGGTAGCTGGATTAAAAGTATATAACAAATCAAGAGGTAAAGCAATCATCAACTCTGCAGATGCTGGTCCAAGAATTGATTTATTTGACTTAGCAGCAGAACATGATGCAATGATTATAGGTTTATGTGCTAAAGAAGGTATCCCAAGAGATACTGAAGAACGTATTGCTTATTGTACAGAAATGTTAGAAAAAGCTATGGGATTAGGTATGGATCCAAGCGACATATTATTTGACCCGCTTTTCCTAGTTATTAAAGGAATGCAAGAAAAGCAATCAGATGTTTTAGATGCTATTAGACAAATTACTGAAATGGGTCTTAAAACTACTGGTGGATTAAGTAACGTTTCTAATGGAGCTCCAAAGCATGTAAGACCAATTTTAGATTCAGCTTTTGCAGCTATGGCAATGCAATGTGGACTTTCTTCTGCAATCATCAATCCATGTGACAAAGAATTAATGGACACAATTAAATCTTGTGATGTTATTAAAAACAACATTCTATATGCTGATTCATACTTAGACTTATAATAACTTTTGTAATAAATATAAAAAAGGGGGTAACAACTTATGAATTTGTTTAATATTATTTACACTGGTTCTAACCAAGCTTTAGCGGCAGCTGAAGGTCTGCTAAAAAAAGCTATCGAAGAAAAAGGTGTAGACCACAAAGTAGCTTTTCCAGAAACTGCTTATTCACTTCCTATCATTTATGCAGCAACTGGACAAAAAATGAACACACTGCAAGATTTAGAAGGTGCTATCGGAGTTGTTAAGAGCTTAATCGATGAACAACCTCGACTAGAGCCAGCTTTAAATGCAGGTCTAGCTACAGCAGTTGCAGCAGAAATTATTGAAGCTGTTAAGTACGCTTTAAATGAAACACCTTATGAGGCACCTTGTACTGGGCATATCAGTGATGCGATTATCCGTTCACTTGGTGTACCACTTGTAACTGGAGATATCCCAGGGGTTGCCGTTGTTTTAGGAGAATGTCCTGATAGCGAAACAGCTGCTAAAGTTATCAAAGATTACCAATCAAAAGGTTTACTTACTTTCTTAGTTGGAAAGATTATTGATCAAGCTATAGAAGCAAATGTGAAAATGGGACTTGAACTAAGAGTAATCCCATTGGGATATGATGTAACTTCTGTTATCCACGTTGTATCTGTAGCGATCAGAGCAAGTCTTATCTTTGGTGGTGTTGAGCCAGGAAAACTTGCTGAACATATGGAATATACTAAAAACAGAGTACCAGCTTTTGTTAATGCCTTTGGTCCTTTAAGTGAGTTAGTAGTTTCTGCTGGAGCAGGTGCTATTGCTCTTGGATTCCCAGTAATTACTGACCAAACAGTATTAGAAGTGCCAACATTATTATTAACACAAAAAGACTATGATAAAGTTCCTGCTACTTCATTAGAAGCTAGAGGTATCAAAATTAAGATTACAGAAATTCCAATTCCAGTTGGATTTGCTGCTGCCTTCGAAGGTGAGAGAGTTAGAAAAGACGATCTTAACGTAGAATTTGGTGGAAACAAAACTGAGTGTTGGGAATTAGTTAAAGCTAGAGATTTAGGTGATATCGAAGATCATAAGATAGAAATTATCGGACCAGACATTGATCAAATTGAAGGAACTCCTAAGCGTCTTCCACTTGCAATCATTGTTGAGGTAGCTGGTAAGAATATGCAAGAAGACTTCGAGCCTGTATTAGAAAGACGTATTCACTACTTCATGAACTATACAGAAGGTGTTATGCACGTAGGACAAAGAGATACTTCTTGGATCAGAATCAACCATGATACCTTCAATGCTGGATTTAGATTGAAGCATATTGGAGAAGTTTTATATGCAAAAATGAGAGATGAGTTTGATGCTGTTGTTGATAAGTGTCAAATCACTATCGTAACAGATCCTGAAAAAGTAGCTGCTATGAAGGAAACTCATGCTATTCCTAAGTATACTGCAAGGGATGAAAGACTTGCATCTTTAACTGATGATAGTGTAGATACTTTCTACTCTTGTCTACTATGTCAATCCTTTGCTCCAGCTCACGTTTGTATCGTTACTCCTGAAAGACTAGGTCTTTGTGGGGCGGTAAGCTGGTTAGATGCTAAAGCTACTAAGGAGTTAGACCCAACAGGTCCTTGTCAACCAATTCTTAAAGAAGGTGTTGAAGACGAAGATAAAGGTATCTGGAATTCTGTTAATGAGCACGTTGCTGAAAAATCACAAGGTGCTGTAGAAAGAATTACTCTTTACAGTTTAATGGAAGATCCTATGACTTCTTGTGGTTGTTTTGAGTGTATCGCTGGAATTATGCCAGAAGCTAATGGTGTAGTTATCGTAAATAGAGAGCACGGTGGAACAACACCTGTAGGTATGACCTTCGGAGAACTTGCTTCTATGAGTGGTGGTGGGGTTCAAACACCAGGATTCATGGGACACGGAAGATTCTTCATCTCTTCTAAGAAGTTCGCTGCTTACGAAGGTGGTCCAAAGAGAATCGTATGGATGCCTAAAGAATTAAAAGACTATGTAAGCGAAAGATTAAATCAAACTGCTAAAGAAATGTATGGAATAGATAACTTTACAGATATGATCTGTGATGAAACTATCGCAGTTGATCCAGAAGAAGTATTGAATTTCCTTACTGAAAAAGGACATCCAGCTTTAGAAATGGATCCATTAATGTAAAAATACACACATAAGACTCCTACTTTTATAGTGGGAGTCTTATACAAAATTTAAGGAGGGTTTAAATATGTATCCAGAAAATTTAAAATATCATAAAGAGCATACTTGGGTAAAAGTAGAAGGAGATACTGCTTTAATTGGTATTAGCGATTATGCACAACAACAATTAGGCGAAGTATTATTTGTTGAAATGCCAGAAATAGGAGATGAAATTAAAGCTGGAGAAGAGTTCGGTGTAGTTGAATCTTCAAAAGTAGCATCCGACTTAATTGCTCCTGTAACTGGAGAAGTTTTAGAAATAAATGAAAAACTAGATGATGAAGCTGAATATATAAATGAAGCACCTTATGATGCTTGGATCGTTAAAATCAAGTTAGCTGATGCAGCTGAAGTAGAAGCTTTATTAAATGCTGAAGATTATCAAGGTGGATTAGAATAATTTTTAACTTACTTAAATGAAAAACCTGTTTCTGCAAGGTAGACTCTAATGATAGGCCAATGTTTTAAAGATTAGCCTGAGGAATATACCTTGCAGAAATATTATTATGCTTTTTTATGATCCTATTGCCTCGCTTTATCCTGGCAAGTATTATTGGAGGGGTATTCAGATGATAAATGTAAAGTTTATACCAGCAGGAATCGAAATCAAGGCAAGAATAGGTGAGAGTTTATTGGAGATTGCTAGAAGGGCAAATGTCTTTATAGATGCCCCTTGTAATGGTAGTCTTTCCTGTGGAAAATGCAAGGTTAAAATTGTTGAAGGACAAGTTGATACGAAGACAAACCGTCACATTACAGCAGATGAGCTAAAAACAGGATACGTATTGGCCTGTGATACGAAAGTAACAGAAGACGTAGTTGTTGAGACGATTGAAGGACAATCCTCCTATCTAGCGGGGATGAAGATAGAAGATTTATCGGGACCAAGAGATCATGAGATTTTTGAAAGAGCAAAGGCTCAAGTTTTAGATAATGGCATGAAATTTTCTTCCTATGTAAAAAAGGATTATATTATGATAGAAGCACCTACCCTTGATGATAATATATCAGATTGGGATAGAATAAAGAGGCACTTAAGAAATCACCTAGGATACTCAAAAGTATTCTGTAGATTACCTATATTAAGAAAATTACCTTCTATTTTAAGGGATAGTGAGTTTAAAGTAACCATCACCCATATACCTAGAGGAAAAAATAGAACAATGATTGTCAATATAGAAGCTGGAGATACCACAGATAGACTTTATGGCATAGCACTGGATATTGGAACCACTTCAGTAGCTGCCTGTCTTGTGGATCTTTATCAGGGTAAACTTTTAGCGAAGGCTTCAGCTGGTAATGCTCAAATGAAGTATGGAGCCGATGTTATTCATAGGATTATATATGCAACAAAAAAGAAGGGCTTGGAAGAACTAAGCCATGCCATCATACATGAAACCATCAATCCATTATTGGTAAAGATGTATCGTGATGCAGGCATAGACAAAGAAGAAGTAATTGCTTTTGTTGCAGCTGGGAATACAACGATGTCACATTTATTGTTAGGGATTTATCCTGACTACTTGAGACTAGAACCCTATATTCCTACATTTTCCAATGCACCCTTTATTAAAGCTTCTGAACTAGAATTAGAGATGAATTCTGAAACCTTTTTGTATATAACACCTTCTATAGCTAGCTATGTGGGGGGAGATATCACCGCTGGGGTTTTAGCTTCTGGAATATGGACTTCAGAAGAAAATGTATTATTAATTGATTTAGGAACCAATGGGGAACTTGTCTTTGGCAGCAAGGATTATATGGTAACCTGTGCCTGTTCAGCTGGTCCAGCCTTTGAAGGCGGAGAAATTAGTTGTGGAATGCGGGCTGCTGGTGGAGCCATTGAAAGAGTTGAGATAAACAGAGAAACATATGACCCCAAACTTGTGATTATAAATGATGAAAAGCCAAAGGGAATATGTGGATCAGGGATCATAGACCTTATTGCAGAAATGCTGAAAGCTGGTTTGATCGATAGAAGGGGAAAATTAAATAAAAATCTTGATAATAATAGGATACGATTTGACGAGTATAACATTGGAGAATATGTACTAGCTTTTAAAGAAGAGTGGGATATCCAAGAGGATATTACCATCACGGAAATTGATATTGATAATTTTATTAAGGCTAAAGGTGCAGTGTATTCAGGACTTTCTACACTGATTACCAGCTTAGGAATGGATTTTTCTATTGTCGATAAGATATATATTGCTGGAGGTATCGGAAACAGCCTTTCTATAGATAGAGCTATAGAGATAGGTTTGTTCCCTGATGTAGAAAAAGATAAGTTTGTATATATAGGAAATAG
Source organism: Clostridium aceticum (assembly GCF_001042715.1). Lineage (NCBI taxonomy): Bacteria > Bacillati > Bacillota > Clostridia > Peptostreptococcales > Natronincolaceae > Andreesenella > Andreesenella acetica. The sequence goes on from NZ_CP009687.1 coordinate 1,121,361, forward strand.
TTCTTTGATGGGATGTTATCTTACACTAATGAGTGAAGATGCAAGGAAAAAGCTAGAGGAGATTTCAAATCACATGACTTATATAGAGTTAAGTGTTTATCCAACTTATATGGATGAATTTATTTCTGCTTGTTTTTTACCTCACACAGATATTGAACGCTTTCCTACAGTTGAAAAAATTCTAAAAGATAATAAGATTAATTAAAGTGATATAAAAACTTTTTTATACTTAAAGATTTCTTTAAAGCGGTTGAAGTGCTTTAAGGAAATCTTTTTTTATAGAAAATATGTTATACTTAGTAGAGGGAACAGTATACTTGTAATGCCTAAAGGGAGGAAGAATAGTGAATAATAGTTATGATTTAACCTTATCAGAGCATGGTTGTAAAGATTGTTATAAATGTGTTAGAAATTGTCCTGTAAAGGCCATCTATTTAAAAGAAAATACAACAGAAATTTCTCCATCTCGTTGCATTGCCTGTGGAAAATGTTTTACTGTATGTCCTAGAAACAATAAAGCTATGGCAAATAGCTCTATTCGAGTAAAAGCACTTATGAATAGTAATAGAACTTTAGTAGCAAGTATTGATCCTACCTTTGTAGCTTATTTTGGGAAAAACTACAAAAAACTAATCACTGCTTTAAGAAAACTTGGATTTCAATACATCGAAGAAACTTCTGTGGCTTCAGATATACTTTTTAATAAATATAAAGAAGTTTGGACAACGGACCAACAAAAGTATTATATTACTTCTAATTGCTCTGCTGTCAACTTAATGGTTCAAAAATATTATCCAGAACTAATAAATTATATGTTGCCGATACTTCCACCCATGATGATTCATGCTAATTTACTTAAAGAAAAATATGGTTCCAAGTCAAAAGTAGTATTCTTTGGACCTTGTATAGCTGCTAGAATCGAAGCAAATGATGAGTCTTTACAAGAAATTCAAAAGTTAGATGCAGTCATGAGTTTTAAAGAGTTAAGAGAGTGGATCATCTCAGAAGGCATTACTTTAAAACGTTTAGAGGATGGGTGTTTTGATCAGGAAGGTTCAAAAGAAGGTAAGATTTATGCTGCTCTAGGACTACCTATAGTGGAAGAAGAATTATACGGGGGTAAAGATTTTATTAAAGTTCATGGGGCACAAAACAGTAGAGAAGTTTTAGACAGCATTAAACAAGAAGAATTAGATCCTGCTATCATAGAAATCAATTTTTGTTTAAATGGATGTATCGGAGGACCGAATTTTCATAATGCTGAGGAAAATCTTTTTTCAAGAACAAAGCAAGTAAAACAATATGCAAGAAACACAGCAGGTACGCCCTCTAAAGAAGCAGTTGAATTTTCTGATGGGTGTCGTAGAAACTTCTTTGATAAGAGAGTGTGGAATGAGCTACCTAATAACTTGGAAATAAGAAAAATTTTAAAGGAAATGGGAAAGTTTAAAAAAGAAGATGAGTTAGATTGTGGTACATGTGGATATGAAACTTGTCGAGAAAAGGCCATAGCCATTTATAATGGCATGGATAAGACAGATATGTGCTTGCCTTATATGAGAAAAAAATGTGAAACATTATCTAACTTAATATTTGAACATTCACCAAACTTTCTGTTTTTAGTCAATAGAAGTTTAGAAATTTTAAGCATCAATCCAGCGGCCATAAGACATTTAAACATTGAAAAAACACATGATAATAAATTGCACTTAACTACGGTACTGGACTGTTTAGACTATCTAGAAGTTTTTGAAACAAAACAAAATATTTCTGGGCAGAAGGTTTATCTAGAAATGCAAAATTTAACTGTAATGCAAAATTTGATTTATATTGAAGAACAGGATGCCATCTTAGCTGTTCTTAATAACATAACTACAGAGGAAGAAAGAGTAAAACAATTAATGGAAGTACGACAGAAAACTGGTGAAATGGTACAAAAGGTTATCAAAAAACAGATGACGATTGCGCAGGAAATTTGTAGCGTTTTAGGAGAAACAACCGCTGAAACAAAGGTCATCTTAAAGAAATTTTTAGATTTAACTGTAGAAAAGTCAGGTGATGAATAGATGAGGGGTCATATAGAAGTAGGTTTCGATTTATTGAATAAGCATAATGAGGAACTATGCGGTGATCAGATAGAGATTGTTAGAACAGAGGATGCCACGATCTGTGTCTTATCGGACGGCCTAAGGAGCGGTGTTAAAGCCAATATATTAGCAACCCTAACAGCCAAAATCGCCTCTACTATGTTAAAGTACGGTTCTGATTTATCAGAGGTTATCGACACAGTTACCAGTACCTTACCCATCTGCAAGGTGAGAGATATAGCTTACTCTACCTTTTCTATTCTATATATCAAAAACAATGGAGAGGCCTATATTGCTATATTTGATAATCCGCTACCTTTTTATTATTCAAAGGAAAAAAATAAGGTGACAAAAATGGAAGGAAGTACCAAAGTTATTAACGATAAGAAAATTACAGAAATTCAATGCAAATTAAAGGAAGGCGACTGTATCACTGTTGTTTCCGACGGTGTAATCCATGCAGGTGCAGGGGAAGTATTAAATTATGGTTGGGAATGGGAGCATGTGGCACAATATTTAGAGTCTTTATGTGGTAGTAAAAATGCTTTAATGATTTCTAAATCCTTGCTTACTATCTGTAGTGACTTATATGAAGAAAAGCCTGGAGATGACGCAAGTGTACTGACTATCAAGGTAAATAGACCTAAAACCATTAATATATTTACAGGCCCTCCTATACTAAAGGAGAAGGATGCTGTCTTAGTAGAAAAGTTCATGGAAAGCCCAGGTAAAAAAATCATCTGTGGAGGAACTGCTTCTAATATTGTAGCTAGAGAGTTAAAAAGGCAGGCAAAGATGGATATAAAGACACTTACAAAAAAAGTACCACCGATTTCTTATATGGAAGGAATTGATTTAATCACAGAAGGGGTTTTGACAATGGATGAAACCTTAAATATTTTAAAAAATGTATTAATGCAAACTATATCCATAGAAGTAATGAAGGAATTACAAGAAAAAAATGGTGCCGCTATGTTAGCCAATAGACTGGTAAATCAATCTACACATGTAAACTTTTTTTTAGGTCATTCCTTAAACTTAGCCCATACAGAAAGTGGTAATTCTTCAAAACTAGGAAAAAAGTTTAGAATTACTGGTGAAATGATCAATACTTTAAGAAGGCTTGGTAAAACAGTAAATGTATATTATTTTTAGTTATCCTTTCTATAACTAAAAAACTTATTTTATGAAAAATAGCCATCCCATGCTCAATATAAATAAAAAAACATATGTAGGGAACCCCTACATATGTTTTTTAGCCTCTATTAACATTTCATTAGCTTTTTCCATGAACTCTACTGCTTTTTGAATATTATCTGCAGCAGCAGCTTTATCCATGTTCTTTGCCTTCTCCACCCACTCTAAAAAACTATCTTGATGGGTTCTGTTATGATTAATCCAATGCACTAACAATACTCTTAAGGTTTTTTCATCCTGACTCAGATGACTGTCATCTGAACAGCAGCCATGATGATGATCGTGGTCGTGATCATGAGAATGTTCGTGAGAATGATGATGATGATGTTCATGTGAATGGTTATTATCGTTGCAACACATAGTATAACCTCCTGTAATTTTATTTAATGTTAAACTCTTTTTTCAAAAGTTTAATAGCATCCTTAATCAATAGCATTAAAGGTTTATTCTCTAAACCAACTAATTCAAAGTTTTCTGGTACAACTGGAAGCAATATCTTAAAGGCTTCAGCATCAGCAATAGCTGTGGCTATTTGATCAGTAACCTCTCCCATCATAGAATTCGGAATAACGATGGAAAGAGGTCCAATAATAACACTGGCTTTTTTTGTAGATACCACAATAGCATTTTCTCCAGTGGCACCTTTATTAGCATGATTTTTTAGCATAACAGAAGTTGCTGTAGAGTTTGTCCCTAATCCATAAATCTCAAAGTGGGAAGGAAGCTCCTGCCTTAAGTGACTGACAATCTGACCTCCAATTCCTCCTCCCATACCATCTATGACTGCAATAATCATCCTTTGGCCCCCCGAAGTTTAAATATTTTATTTTTCTGCAATGATAATTTTATGTTCGATGAGCCTGATTTCCTTTACAATGCCTTCTACTATTTTTTGCTCTCCTAAAAGATCTGCTAAAAAAACTTTGCCATTTTCAGGCTTCATGTAAACGACATTTTCCATAATTTTTTGTTCGCCTTTATCAGTAATTAAATATGCTGCTGATTCACACATTTTACAATCCTCCATTTCTTTTGAAAACTTGTGAAGTACTATGTATCCTTGTTAAAATCATATCATAATTAGCAAAGTAGCGTCAATGGAAGTTTTCAACTAAACATGTTAAAATATTGACAAAACATTAAAAAAAAGATAAGTTATTATTAAACACGTCAAACTTTGGGGGGAAGAACAATGTATCTAGATGATATTATTATCACTTACATACAATCCTGTGTTGCAGATAGTTCTAAAGTAAGATTTAAAGCAAAATTCAGTAGAGATATTGGAGATATCTTACCCTATGTCAATGGAGCTTTAAAGGATGTCATCTACAACAAAAACATACCTAGCTTGACCTTAAGAAAAGAGTTTAGAATCATTACTCTATATAAAGATCAACTAGCAGTATCAAAGGCCATCAATGAGACGGATGCCTATGATATTATCGATGAGCTTAAAGAACTCATCAATAATGTGCATGAATCAAGGGATAAAATTGAACCCTTAGATGAAATGCGTTCAAAACCTACAGCAATTGAAATTTATAGCTACTTACCAAAACAAAATTGCAGACGCTGTGGAGAGGTTACCTGTATAGCTTTTGCATCTAAACTGCTTAGTGGCCAACAAAATGTAAAAAGATGCTTACCTTTATATGAAGCTGACTATAAAGAAAAATTAGAGGTTATTGAGGATTTTATCCAAATGATGGGGTATTCATCCTAAAAATTATAAAATAAAAACGATTTCTTTATTGATTTATGACTAAACTGTATATATAAGGGAGAGGGACGAGGTGAAAAAGGTTTTAACGGTAAACTTAGGGCGAATGAAATATGGTGAAGCTTATGAGTTACAGAAGGAGTTACTAGACTATGTCCTTAACAATGAGGAACTAATAGGTATTTTTTTGCTGGTAGAACATCCTCCTGTATTTACTATTGGTAAAAGCGGTACCTATAAGGATTTTTTGTATTCTGTTGAGGAAATTAAGGAAAAAGGCATAGAAGTTTACGAAAGTGATCGGGGAGGAAAAATTACCTATCATGGTTTAGGACAAGTAGTAGGGTATCCAATATTGGATCTAAAGGAATTTAAGAAAGATTTACATTGGTACGTACACCAAATCGAAGAAACCATTATTGGTTCTTTAAAAGCCTTTGGGATAACTGCTGGCAGAAAAGACAAGTACATCGGTGTATGGGTGGAAAATGAAAAAATTTGTGCCATCGGCATTCGGATGAAAAAATGGGTTGCCATGCACGGTTTTGCTTTAAACTATAATACAAATCTAGAAGACTTTCATCTCATCAACCCCTGTGGAATTACGGAATTTAGTGTGACATCTATCAATGAAATAAATCCAAATGTAGAATATAATCAGGTTACTGAGGAGGTTAAAAAGAGTTTTCAGAAGATTTTTAATGTAGAATTGGTGGAAACAACAATAAATGAAGTGAGGGATTGTTATGGTAAATAAAAAACCTGAGTGGCTTATCAGAAGGCTTCCAGAGAAGGAAAGTTTGAATAAGATGGAGGAAATGCTGGTATCTTTATCTTTAAACACTGTCTGTCAAGAAGCTAAATGTCCCAACATAGGCGAATGCTTTAAAAATAAAACCGCAACCTTTATGATTTTAGGAGATATATGTACAAGACAATGCAAATTTTGTGCAGTTACAAAGGGTGAACCTACTCATCCAGACCCAGCGGAGCCAAAAAACGTTGCTAAAGCTGTAAAAAAGTTGGGTCTAAAACATACTGTAATTACTTCTGTGACAAGGGATGATTTAGAAGATGGAGGGGCAGAGCACTTTGTACATACTATAAAAGCAGTAAGGAAATATAATCCTAAAACTAGTATCGAGGTATTGGTTCCAGATTTTGATGGCAAAGAAAACTCTATCCAAAAGGTCATTGATGCTAAACCAGAAATTATTAACCATAATTTAGAAACCGTTGCTGCTCTATATAGTGTAGTAAGACCTCAAGCTCAGTATTTGCGATCTTTAGAGCTTTTACAGCGAGTAAAAACAAAGGATTCCTCTATTCTTACAAAAACGGGGATTATGTTGGGGCTTGGGGAAAAAGAGGAAGAGGTTATGGGACTTGTAGAGGATTTAGTCAAGATTCAATGCGATATTCTCACCTTTGGTCAGTATTTACGCCCTACGAAGGAACACCTTCCTGTACAGGAGTATGTTACACCAGAGAAGTTCCAGCATTATAAAGAAGAAGCTGAAAAAAGAGGAATAAAGTTTGTAGAAAGCGGTCCTTTTGTAAGAAGCTCTTATAATGCTGCAAAGGGCTTTGACACGTTGCAAAACCAAGAAAACCTATGATTAATCATAGGTTTTTATATTGGTGAGAATGTGTTCTGCAAACTTCTTTGCCTTATTTTCAATATCTGCAACCTCCAATATCCTTCCAGGATCATTTGCAGTCTCCATCATAGAGAAGTAGGGAGGCAGTCTAAAACCTTTGTTGATGGTGAGAGCATCAATAAGCTGTTCTGCTACAACATCACCACCAGAATTTCCTGATACAATGATAGAAAAAATAGTCTTATTATAGAAACTTATTTTTCTATAGAGAGCTGTAAGTCTATTAATCACTGCCATAAGATTTGCTGAAATAGAGTCATTGTAATTGGGACATATCCATAAAATTGCATCAGAGTTTTCAATAGCAGGCAGAATCTCTTTGATCATGATTCCCCCATAAAAGCAACTGCTTCGCAGGCCAAAGTGCCTACAGGTGTTATAAGTACACCCAATACAGTCTAGGACAGTCCCATTTTCTACATGTAGTTCTTCGATCTCACAGTGGTGCAAATGCTTCTTTACCATGTGCCATAACATTAAAGTGTTGGAGGTGCTTTTGGAGCTGGCATGCAGTGCTAAGATTTTAGGTTTTTTCACCATGGAGAAGTTTTGATTTAGCAACCTTTGACCTAAAATGGAGGATAGGTCTAAGGATATATCTTTTAAGGACTTTCTAAAAGTTTTTTGCCATGTGCGAAAATTACTTAAGGTAGCAGTAGCCTCCACCAATGGATGACCTATAAAAGTACAGCCTAATTGATTGGCTTTAAAAACAATAGATTTTGCCACATTTTTGGTATGGAGTTCACTAGCACTATGGATCAATAAGACAGCTGAAGCACCCGATAAAGCTTCATAGCCTTGAGCATAAAGGGAAGATAGTATTTCATATATAGGTATATTAATGCCTGATTGATCTAGTTCAATAGCAAAGATGATTTTTTTATCTCTTAAGTCAGGAAGATTGATATGATTCCTAATTGAAGTTACCTGATGGTTTTTCGTAGCAGCCTCTACCATATCGCACAATTGTTTAGAAACTTCCCCTGGCATGATTAAGTAAGTCATATAACATTCCTCAGGTGCTCATAAGTGCTTTGCAGCCTATTTAATAATAAATCAGGCATTAATAATCTTTCGATTTCTACCCCAGAGGGGTTTAAGCGATTCTTTGCCCCCATATAAACACCCCCCATATAGGTAGCACTATAATGCCAATCTCCTTGAAGGGTTGCCAAAATAGACAGACTGCCAGAGGATAGGGCAGGAGCGATGTAAGGTTTAAAGCCTATGTTTCTTATTTCTAGATTAGCAGTTTTGGCCTTATGAGTTAAATAAAGAGAAAGGCTTTCGTTATAGTCTGTAATACTATCGGCGATAATAAGTCCTTCTCCATGGGGTCCAAAGGCTCTCCCTTCTTTTAAAAAGTGGAGGGTTTTAGGGTTTGTTTTTGCAAAATAAAGGGCACGGGCATACATAACCCCAAGGCCATAGCCTCTAATTTGTTCGGGAGCAAGACCTTGGAAGTCAAAATTCCCTACCTCATTAGTATTACTGGCATCAAAAGCTATTTTACAAAGAAGATCTACCGGATCAGAAACAACCGCGAAGAGTCCCTTAAAACCAGTATTACGAGCTTTTTTAGCATAGGTTTTTATTATCTTTGCGTTTTCTTCAAGCTGAGTCATACGCACATCCTTTGCTTCCTTCCCGATAGAGGGAACGCCTTTAGCGATACAGAATACAAACATATCACAGTCAAAAATTTCATCTTCATTAAGAGGGGATACCTCTGGAAAATCAGCATTTCCTGGGGAATATACCTGGTTTGCCTCATAGCACCAACGTTGCACTTTATCCAATGCTCTGTCATAGATACCAATGCTGTCAATACATCCCCCTCCCAATAGGCGAAGACCAGTAAGGAGCGTTCCTCCTACATCACCTAATCCTGCAATATGTACCCTCCACTTTTGGGGAGGCTGATGAAAAAGTACTGTCTGCCAGTTAGGGAAGGCGGTATTTACCCCCATAACCTTTCTTTCCTGTACTTTCTTATATAACCAGCTGGGAAAACTCTTTTCCTGCCCTTGGTGAAGTTGCAGCAGGTGAACCCCTTCTTCTTTTAAATGAAATAAAGAAGGATCAGAAATACAAAAGGACTTTCTAGAAACAGATGGGTCCATGGAATATAGATAATAAATTATGCTATCACTCTGTTGTAGTTGTTTTTCATCTACTGCTTTAAATGTTGTGCACTCATGAAATGACAATAACAATTTATTTGAGTAGCTATAATAATACAACGTATCATCTCCCCCTATAAGATGTAGTGAAGCTATATTCCAGACGTTTTAACAACTCTAAATCTTTTTCAAGATGTGTAGAAGGATTTATATTAAAGTCATAGTACATATTTTTTCCCAAATCAGGAGAACGAGGATATAAAAACACCTCCCCCAATAGAGACAAAGTTAACTTTCTCTCGTTTATTTTTTGATAAGTTATCTCCAGCACCTTTAATATATCAAGAGCATTTTTTATACATATGAGAGAGAAGTTATAAAGATCAGTATCATTGGCTTCCTTAATAAAAGTAAGTGAGGTATAAGGAAGAATCAAGTTAATGGAGGGAAGAATATTCTTTTTAGGATAGACGCCTCTCCATAGGGTATCTCCGCCTATAAAGGGATACAATAATGCCTCATTAAACCATAAGCGAAGTTTAGGAATGAAGTAGGGACTATCCGCACTTCTATTTTGAATTTCCATTAACTCTTTACCTCTACCTGACAACATCCCTACAATAATCTTCTTAACTTGAATGTTCTCCTTTTTTAATATTGGATCTAATACCCTCATGCGGTAGCCTTTGTTCAGAAGGTCATCTACGAGGATTACTGGTCTGTTGAAGGAATGAATCATTCTAGCTTGTTTTACTAAATCTAGATAGTAGGGGAAGGGTCCTACTGTAAATTCTCTTATATCAGGATTAAACATTTTTTCAGTATGGAGAGTTTTTGTCACAGTATTTGGTACGATGGCTCTATTTAGTATGTTGCCAAAAGGAACACACATAGAAGGTCCTAGCTTCCTGGGCTGCAGAGGTACCGGAGGTACTTCATTCTCACGACAGATTTTTTTCACAAGGGCTTCCTCCACTAAGTCCCTATCCAAAGAAAGCAGTAAATGACCTGGATAAAGATTTACAAGGGCCCGTTGCAATCTTTTGCGAGTAGCTGCAACAATGGATTTCACATGTTCATTACTTCTAAAGGGCTCTTTAATAAGGGTTTGAATATCGAGGCTCAATGTACAAGGATTTATCATATTTACAGTTAAGACAGGTGGACTTCCTTGAGGACAGGGAAGCTCCTGAAATCCACTGAGCTTTAAAACCTCCAACAATTCAGGAGAAGTAGGATTTTCTATCTTATTGGCAAAAATGCCATAGCCATAGTCATTTTTTAGACAATATGCCATTGTTTCGGATAGAATGATTTCATATAGATCATCCTGCTTTGCATCCTGTCGAACAAAAATTCCATCTATCAGTATAATCCTTCCAGTATAGCCCTCACGAATACACTGAGAAATACGACTATCTTTAAACTCTTGATAGATTAAATCAGAGGGAATCCAATGAAATAGGGAATAGGCTAAAATCTTACCATTTTCTTTCACATCACGAATTAAAACAATGTGGGAATTAGGCTGCTGACCTATTTTTTCAATACTACTAAAAGCCCGTTGATAATTTTTATGGAAACCAGAGGCAAGAGTATTGATTAACTCATAATTAAAATTATGTCTAACATCGATATCAATAGAGACGGTTTGTATTAATGACTTGTATTGAGGTTCCCTTCTATATAGATTGTTGCTATATATATATTTTTGAGAAAGAGGGTCAATTAAGTTAGAGATATCTCTATTTTCATCAATATAATTTCTAATTTGTGTAGAACTAATATCTTCATACTGTGGTGGCAGATTTAACTTAATCACTGGTTGCTGTATGTTTTCTAAAGACTTTTCTAGGTCAAGAACTTTTTCATCACCAAGATCCTCACTTCGCCTCTCGAAAATGATATGAGGAAAAGTAGTAATATTACCTTCAACCGTAGGATTTTTATAAGCGGAAGCATTTAAAATCACATCGCTCCCTACAACCATATATACATCAGAAGGATAAAAGCTGGTTTTTAAACGATGTAAATCCTCAGGGTTTGCAAGGTTAACAGGAAAATCTTCCGGATAAATATACATATTCATTTCGTCTGCAATGGACATATGAATAATATTTTTTCTGATCATGCTAGGTTGAGTGCGTTTTGACCATGAAAACTCATCCACGGCAAGATAAACCTCAAACCCTAAATCTCTTATAGCTTTTGCAATTTCTTTGTGTCCTAAAGTAAAGGGGTCAAAGGAGCCAGGAAAAAAGGCGACCTTATTGCTGGTTTTTATTTCGATGTCCTTATATAAAAATCTATAATCCGCGATAAAACGATAAATATGATTTAAACCTGCTGAATTAGTAAGAAATAACAACTCACTTTCTTCTGCATCTGTTAGCAGTGTTAGGATTTTTTTTGCCACCAGCTGAAATATATAATATTTTTCCTCTAAAGTTAAAGTGTCCGTACCAAAAACATCTTTACCAATAACACTAAAAGAAACTTGTTTAATCTGAAGATTATGATGAACCAAGCCATTTAGTAAAATTCCTAATAGCTTTGATAAACGTTGTTCATAGATTTCTTGATTCTCCTTAAATGTTTCCTTATACTTTGGATAGTTAGTAATAAAAACCCCAATGGTTTTTAGTAGTAAAGAGTTAATCTGTGTATCAGCATGCTTGATCTTTTCAATAACATCCTCAATAATTTCATCTAGTTCTACAGGTTTGAGATAAATGATAATTTGCCCTAGAAAACTAGGTATGTATTTTGTAAACTGAGCACCTTCGATTTCAAGGGTGCGAAGTAATTCCACAGCAATATCGTTCCTTTGTTCCATAGGAAGGTGGTGGAATACCTTCACCAGTGCTTCTCCTGCTTCACATCTTACAGTTTCTACAGCACTTACCTTCAATAAATTACAAAAGTGCATGGCGATATAGAATTTATCGATGATGGCATCTTTAAGCGTATACTCCATAAGTAGTTCTACATGAAACTTTTTAATAATCCAACTGGTTTCAGTTTTTAAATTATCTAAAAACATATCAGAAATTTTACTAATATCCTGATAATGAAAGCTAAGGATGTTTTCTATAATAGCATCATCTAAGGATAAAGCCTTTGCCATTTTATAATGCAAGAAATTTTCCGCTGGAAGAGCAGTATATTGTACTTCACATAAAAATTTCTCTATTTTCCTATAAGCCTCTGATTCTTTGGAAACATATTGAAGCAAGTGGCTTAAAGTATCTAAGGCAGAAATTCGGATATTCTTGTAATCGCTTTGCAAGGTTTGCATTATATAATTTACTACAGTATCTAAGGCAGGTGTATGGGGGTCTAAAGGAATATATTTTAGTACTTCCATTAAAACAATCTTTACTTCTTCTTCATACTGTTCTAAATCATCATAGTATTTTAGCAGTACGCTTCGATATTCTTCTATCTGTTGTTGTGAAGATTTATTAAATAAAGAAGCTGCTAAAATGCCTATGTTATACCTTACCCATCTGCGGTGTAGAGGAATAACCTTATGATTAGGATATAGTAGAAGCTTTATATATTGATCTAAAATTTCACTACTGGTTATCTCAGGTTTTACCAGGGATAATCCTTCAGGAATTTCTTTGCGATAATTCTCATCAAAGATCGTAATCATAGCACCTATAATAGAGGCACATTGTTTACGGATATCCTCCTCAGGATGTGTCAACTTCTCATATAAAAATTTCATAGCAATAATTTTTTGTTTTTGAGTTAAATAGGTAGAATATTCTTGAAAGATGTCTAAATACTCCCTGATTACTTTGGCATCTTGTTCGGCTCTAGCAACTTCTATAATCTCATTTAAGGAGGTTTCATCCCGTAGTTTATACATTAAGTTGATATTATGACGGATGGCAATATACTTTAAATGATTTGAAATCTTTTTACCCTGCATAATAGGATAGTGTTTTTTCTCTTCGCTTAAGTCATCTTGTATCACTACAAGAGGATCAACATTGATACCCATATCCATCAATGCATCTTCAAAATCCTTCAACTTCATATAAACCCGATGATATCTTTTTTCTTTAGCTTCGTCCACTTGGTCTAGTTTATTTAGTATGGTTTCAAAAGCGTCCTTCAGACTAATCATTTGCATTTCCTGAAGACCATTTTCAGCAGTCATGTTTTTTATTCTGAAATCACTGTAAATTAAAAGGAGAGACTCGATGGATAAATTCTCTAATTCTAAGTCCCACACAGAATGATTTAATGCAATATGCCCGATATAGGGTATGTTATGATTTTTAAACCATTGGTCTGTATAATAATAGTGAAGATAGGCCACTCGCTTAGACTCAGAGCTTCTACATCCGAATTTACCTATATCGTGCCCTGCTGCTGCACCTGAAACCCTGCCTAAATCTAAAGGAACCTCCTTATTAAGCAATTGTTTAGCAATAAATACAGAAAGATAATGAACCCCGCATATATGGGCTAACGTATTGTGACCAACAACTTCATAATTTAACTTCATCATTTCATAAATGTATTCATCATGGAAAGCGTGAAGAAATGCATGATACTCATGAAGATTCATTAAAGGGTCTTCTTCTGCTTTAGTCAGTAGGTTTAAAGGAAACTTACTTTCAAAAGTACCGTGATCAAACAATTTTTCATATTGTGAAATTACCCTTAATGCTTTAAGATATAAATAACAGCCTTCATTTAGTTTTGTGTTTAATGTGATTTCTACAGAGTCGGGAAATGAAAGGCTAAGGGAGAATTGATAAATGTAATGAAGAGGATGAGACGGTGAGTTGTCTCCCCATAAAGCTTGAAGCATATCTTTACATAATTCAAATACTGCAGCACAGGTATAGTTATTTTCTACTAACATTGCTTCAAGATTATGAATAAAATTAGGATTTTCAAGATGTTTTTTTATTAATTCCTTTTTTATTGGGTGTTCTTCTAAAAAGTCTTTGTCTAGTAGTATTGTGCATAATTCACTATATACCTTTTGACTTTGCAGTGTATTCATAGACCTCCCCCTCACGATAGGATATTTATTAATAATTATATCCCATTCTTCTAGGGAATAAAGATAAATTTAAATTTTTTATGAAAAAAGCAGTAACATGTTGCTTGTCTAAAAAACTAGGAATAAAAAATTTAGATTTGTAATAAAAATGAAAAAGTAGGGAGGTGAAGTCGTGTTAGCGCAAATTTTATCACTATGTATTGCTACCACTATGTTAACACCAACAGTTGCAGACACAGTAGAAAATTATTCTATAGAAATGGAGGAGGATATCGTCATTCAAGAGGAATATGACTTTATAGCACCAGAAGATGTGTTGGAAGAAATACTTGAAGAAGTACTAGAGGAAGCAGAAAAAGAGGTCATAGAAGTAGAAATAGAAGTGTTAGAGGATATAGAAATAGAAGTAGAGAAAGAAAAAATAGACTATAAAGTAGTCCTTAAAGAAATAGGATATTATAAGAAAGATTATGGCAACGAAGAAATTAATATGAGGAACGCTGTTTTGCGTTTTCAAAGTGAACATAATCTTACAGTAGATGGGATTTTTGGTGAAATATCTTATAAAGCTCTAGAAAAAAGGCTCGAGGATGAAAATTATCAATATTCTGATATTATTACTACTCCTCCCACCAATAAGGAGTGGATAGCCATTAACAAAACCAAAAGAATTCTCACCTATTATAAAGGGGATCAGGTAATTAAAAAATATCCTATTGCCCAAGGAAGAGACTCCTCCTATACGCCAGAAGGAAAATATACTATTGTTAACAAAATAGTAAACCCAAGGTGGGGAGGTGCTGGAATAGCCGCTCCAGTGGCAGGAGGTTCTCCTAACAATCCCTTAGGCTATCGATGGATGGGTTTAAACCTAAAAGGGGGAGGCTCCTATGGAATTCATGGCAACAACCAGCCAAAATCCATAGGTACAAATGCTTCCTTAGGATGTGTTCGAATGATTAACTCAGATGTAGCAGAGTTATTCGAGATGGTAAAACTCCATACACCTGTATGGATAGGCACCCACGAGCAGTTGAAGGAGTGGGGAGTACATAATAAGAATTATTTGAATGAGTAGTGTGTAAGTGCAATAATATTCTTAAGTTTTTGTTTTATGGTTTATTTTAAGGTAATCGGATTTGTGTAAATGCGATTGCCACTTAGGGATTTGAACTACTCAATCACTCTGCATAGCGGTGTAGGGTGATTATAGTATAATAAAAACCACCTGCAATCATTGCAGAGTGGTTTTTATTATACTATAATCTATTGCCTAATAAATAAAAACAAGTTTCAAGTCTTTATAGGTAATTATATACTTAGCATTTTACCGCTAACTTTAAAAAAGTAAGGAATTTTTTAAAATACAAAAAATTCAGAATAAATGAAATTTTGTTATATCTATAATTTATTCTTTAAAACAATAACAATAAAAAGGAGAATTGGATAATGAAAAAATTTCCAGAAGAAAATTGTTTTTTTTTAGAAAAATTATTGAGATATTACCTTAAAAACGGAAGACAATGTTCTGATGAAATGACACTGAAAGAATTGCTTGATTCTTATGGAAAATCTATGAAAACTTCAAAATCAAAAAGTCGCAACGCTCAATAATATGTAAAATTTTACATAAATTCCAATTATATAGCAGGAATTTATGATTGTATGTAGAAAATTGTAATATACATAGGCAGAAAGTCCTATGTGCATATGAAAGGTTGTGAATCTATTTGCTACTAAAAATAAAGATGGAGCCTATAGCTAATCATCAAGTGATACTTCCTATTGATTATAACCATATTATTCAAGGCTTTATTTATGATTGTTTGAATAAAGACTTATCACAGTTTCTTCACGAAAAAGGTTTTAAATATCATTCGCGTTCCTTTAAAATGTTTACCTTTTCAAGACTAATGGGGGAGTATAAGCTTAATAAAGACAGGGGACAAATAGTTTTTACTGGACCGATGTATTTAGTAATAACCTCGCCAGTTAAGGGGTTCTTTAACTCACTAGCTCATACTTTTCTCATAGGAAATATAGTGCGATTGGGAAATAACAATTTAAAAATCACTTCCCTTGAGGGTGAGCATATAGATGTTGAAAGTGAGGAAATTATCGTACGAACCTTATCTCCTATTGTGGTATATAGTACCCTTCTGCGCCCGGACAATAGAAAATATACCTGTTACTTTCAACCGGGAGATCCTGATTATAACCGACTAATTACAGAAAATCTCAAGAAAAAATACATCTCCTTTTTAAAAACAGAGCCTCCTCAAGGGAGTATTACTGTCAAAACTCTATCTCCATGTAAACAGGTAATCGTTAATTATAAAAAAACAATTATAAAGGGCTATACAGGAAAAATTAAAATTACAGGACCAAGGGAACTACTTAAAATCGCTTTAGAAGCAGGATGTGGAAGTAAGAATGCACAGGGCTTTGGCTTAATTCAGCTAAAAGAACAAAGTAATACACTATTTTTTAAGGACCTATTATTTAAATCCATATAAAATATTATTAACGTTAACTTAAACTATAATTTGTAATCCTGAGGGGAGCAAAGCGAAGTCGAAGGATCTTAGAACCAGAAGGAGTACATCGAAAAAACTTTTTACAGTCTAATTTAGGCACAACAAGATTCTTTGATATGATTTGGATGACAGCTTCAGGTAGTTTTGAAAATAACTTGCTTAAGTTAACTCCTATGTAATTATAAGGAAAGGGGGTAAAAAGATGAATTTAAATCAAGTGACAGCCAGTATAGGAAGAGCCTTTGCTCAAGAACAAGAGATTTTAGATCCTTTATTAAAGCAGCCTAAGAAATTAAAGTCTGATGAAGCAGGCTTTGTGGTCAAATTAGTATTTGATATGTCCAAAGACAGAATCAATTTTAGACTATTCACAAGGCTTACAGAAAATTCTTCTAAAGAATATCGTTATTTTGGTAATAATTCTGCTGCAGGTTTTCAGTATTACATTGTGCGAGAATCAACCGGTCTTCATTATATTTTGACCTCTGCCTTCAGTGATTTATATCAAATTTTGCTTAAGCATAAGAATCAAGAAAAGACAATTGGAAACTTACTAAAACAGCTATCAGATAAAGGATTAATTACTCTAGCTAATAAAAAGGGTCAGGGGCAGATAAACTTAAACAAGTTATTTATAGAGGGTCAGAAGGAAATCAAACTAGACCATGCAAAAAAAAAGATTATACTTGGTGATAATGAATACAGTTATGAAGGGTTTATTCGTTACTTAATAAATGAAGAAAACCGCAAGAATAAGATGGTTTTGGTTGTGCCTACTATTATTGATGAAAGTGGAAATGAAGTCGTTCTATCTCAGCATTCAGATTATGAAGAAATAGTGGTGAAAGAAAATAATCTTGGGGACGATGGAGAAGAGAAGGAACAGAAGGTTAATGGAATAGAACGAATATGTCACCTATGTGGAAGCAAACGTAAAGATGTGTTGAGCAGCTATAGTGCAAAATTTAGTAGAAGTGGTATCAATAAAGTATTTACTACGACCACCATTAACACATCTTCCTTTAATAAGAAGTACAGCTGTGACGACAGCTACGGCATATGCAAAACCTGTTATAAACACTTGTTGGCTGGTGAAAAAATTATTAGCAGTAAATTTAATTCAAGAATTGCCAATGAAAATGTTTTTATTATTCCGGAGGGATTAACAACAGATTTTAACTATGAGCGAGTTCAGGAAATTCACAAGGATATTGACATGGCCTTTCATCCCCAAAAAGCACTGAAATGGTTGAAGGGGTTAGATTATGCTTATCGGCAAAAAGTAAAAGGCTATAGTGCTAATATGGTTTTCTATAGAAGCGATGGAACTTCTCTTTCAATATTACAAACCATTGAAGAAATTCCAGTCATACGATTGGTCAATGTAGCTGATGTTATTGATGAAAATAGAGAAAAGTTAGAAGGACATGTTCATCATTTTACTTTAGGAAACATCTATTCTCTTGTTCCTGTAAGAACTAATAAATCAGGAGATCAACTGGATATAAAACGAGTGATATCTCTATATGATGCAATTCTATCAGGCTACATGATTGATGCTAAAACTATTTTCAAATATTTTACAGAGGCTTTAGATAAGGGAACAAAGCAGCTAGAAAAAGCAAGAATAGATAATTACAACAATATGGGCTTAGATTATTATAAGAATAAATTTAATGAGAGTTCTGTAGACTTTTTCATTAGAAATATTTCTATAGGTTATCTTCTACTATTACAATCCATTCAAGAACTGGGGCTTGTTTCAAAAACAATTTTTACCGGAGAGGTGAAGGGAACAATGGATAAACTGATAACAGCATCAGAAAAAATTAATACAGCAATAGAAGAGGTAGAAGCTTTCTTAGATCGACAGCAATTTTCAAGGGAGGCAAAAGCTTTATTTTACCTGGGAACTCTAATTAACAGGGTGGCTTTAGCTCAGTACCACAAAGGACATAAAAAGAAACCCATCTTGAAAAAGATTCAGTTTCAAGGGATGAACATGCGAGAAGTTTTAAGACTTTATTATGATGTAATAGAAAAACTGATTCAGTATGAAAGGCTAGACCTATATGCAGAGGCCTTAGATAATCGGTTCCATCTTTATTATGATGGTGCAATGAATGATTACTGGAGCTTGGATGAACATGCTAATGTTTTTTATATTATGTCTGGTTATAGCTACTTAGCTGGCAAATGGGAAGGCAGCAAAGATGAATTGAATTCAGAGGATACAGATATTGATAATGAAGAGGGGGAAGAAGAATGACTATCAATCAGAACAGTGATTTTTTATTTGGTTTTCAAGCAACCCTTACGAATCCTAATGGAGATCCAGATCAAGAGAATAAGCCCAGAATGGATTACGAAACGAATACTCTTTTGGTAAGTGATGCCAGAAGAAAAAGGGATATAAGGGATTTTTTAAAAAAGAAGGGACAGCAAATATTTGTCGATACTATCGCCGATACAAAAGTAACTATGGATACTATGTTTCAGTATATAAAAGATAGCTACTTAGAGGATGAAAAAAAAATAAAAGCATTATTCTCTAAAAATGAAGTTTTACAAGAAAAGTGGAAGCATTTTTTTGGTGAAACAGATGATTATAAAAATACCTATCTTGAGAAAGAAAAAGTAAGTAAAAGTAGGAAGGAAGAAAAAGATGCCATTAAACAATTTAATAATCTGTTTATTACAGAAATTATTAAGGATGCTTTAATTGATATTCGGCTTTTTGGAAGTGCCATGGCGGTAGATGGCATCAGTAAAACCTTTACAGGCCCCGTACAGTTGACCTGGGGATATTCACTACATCCCGTCGAATTATTGAAATCCAATACTATTGTTACTATTATGAATGATGATAGTTCTACGTTTGGTAAAAAGCCAAAGGTTTATTATAGCTTAGTAGCTCATTATGGAACTATCAATAAATATAGTGGAAAACAAACGGGTATGACACTGAAGGATCGAGATATTTTTAGAAAAAGCTTGGTACAGGGAATGATGACGAATCAAACCGATAGTAAACAGGGGCAAGAACCAGTCTTCTATTTAGAAATTGTGTACAAGCCTCAATTTGATGGATACCTAGGGGATTTGAGAAGATTTATTGAAACTACATGGAAGAAGAATAAATCGATAAGAAGTCTTGAGGATGTTACGGTGGATTTCTCTCCTTTGACCAAAACCATCGAAGAAATTAAGGATAAAGGCTATATCGAAAAGGTTATTGGTTGGATTCATCCCTATATACCAGAAAGTAGACTGCTTAATTTTCCAGAATACGAAGAGGTAGATTTGTGGGCACCGATTGATATGGAGGAATAGTAATGAAAATCGTTTCCTTTAAATTAAAAGGCAAGATGGCTCATTTCAGGAAAGTTTATTCTAATTCCTCTGCCCTCTCTTATTTTATTCCACCACGTACTACAGTAGTAGGTATAATAGCAGGATTACTGGGGTATGAGCGAGACACCTATTATGATGTCTTCAACCGAGAGGAATGTAAGATTGCTGTAGGAATTAATCAGCCCGTTAAAAAAACAATGCAAACGCTTAATTACTTAATGATAAAAAAACAGACAGACTTTAATGGATCTATGGAACATCATAGCCAAACTCCTACGGAGTTGGTGATTCCTCAAAATATTCGAACAGGATTCTTAGAGTACCAGATATGGGTAAGTCATCATCAAAAAGAAATTTTAGATCAATTGGAGCAGCGGGTAGGAGATCATTTAACCTATCAATCTTCTGGAATCAGTTTAGCATTAGGATCGGCATTTAGCTTAGGCTGGCTTGAATATGCGGGAACTCATGAGGGAATACAAAAAAGCGATCAGGAGCCTATTCATGTAGGCACTGCCATCCCCCTTAAGCAGGTAGCGGATCTGGTTGTGGAGGAAATGAAGGAGGGATATAAAATAATAAAAGAAGAAGTTCCATTAGAGTTTAATGATGAAAGACAAATAACCCAGGACGGTTTAGGGCAAATGGTGGTCAGTCTTTCAAGTAGTCCTATTCGTGCCAGAGCGAAAGAATATATTCAGTTGAAGGATCAAACCAATATTATATGGATGGAATAGAAGCGTCGAAGCTCTTGGTTTGATGCTTCTATTCACAAAGGAGGGAGCAGTATATGGAGTATTTAGCTCATTATGAGAGAAAAACAGGACATAAACAGTTATTAAAAGAGCATCTTATAAATGTTGGAACTGTTTGTAGAAACCGTGTTTCCCCTATGGTTTCCTTTGAGAATATTACCAATGATACTGTAAAGGAAGTTGCCTATACAGTAGGTGTATTCCATGATATTGGAAAATATACGACATTTTTTCAAGATCATCTTAAATATGCTAAAGCATCATCCTACAGCCAACATGCCCATATCTCTGCTATATATATTTATATAGCTTTACAAAATAGAATTCAGAAGGTGTCAGATGAGGAAAAGCAAGTTATATTGTTAATTGCCTATCTATGTGCCAGATTTCATCACAATGCCCTAACAGTTGATATTGAAATTGTAGACAAATCCAAAAATAAGAAAATGTGGAAAATGCTACAGATACAATGGGATAACCTATTAAAAAATAAATCTCAAATTGCTGTAGATTTATGGGAGTTAGGAGAAGGCGAAATAGAGGAAAACATCGAAAAATTAAAAGAAGCAGAAAAAATAATAAAACATAATGCTCTATTTGAGACTGCATGGGAGTTGAGTAGTGGAAATATGAAGGATCCAAAATGGTTCTTTATACTAATTTATGTTTTTTCCCTGCTGATTGATTCTGATAAAATGGATTCAGCTGAGGTCAAAATGGAAGAAACAAAGACAATTTCCCCCATACAGGTGGAAAACTACTTAAGTACCAAAGAAAAAGCCTATGACTTGGCTGATAAAAGAGAGAAAGCTAGAAAGACCATTTTAAATTCCATGAACAATTTAACAGAAGAAGAACTAAGAGAAGTCCGATTTTTTACGCTGACCGCTCCAACTGGTATTGGAAAAACCTTAGCTTCCTTACAGGCAGCTTTGACCCTTCAAGAAAAGATCTCGAAAATAGAACATCACACATCTAGACTTATTGCAGTTATTCCCTTTGTTAACATTATAGAACAAAATAAATCAGAATATGCAAATGTTCTTGGTACCTATGGAAGACTTATAGTACATCATCGATTAAACGATTTTTCACAATTAAAGCCTAGGGGAAAAAATCTTCCTGTAGACAAAAAGTTAATGGAAGTGGAGTCTTGGGAAGGGGATCTTGTACTTACTACCTTTGTACAGCTATTTCAGTCTATCTTTACTGGAAAAAACCGATTGCTTAAAAAGATACATAAACTTGCAGGGAGTATAGTGATCTTAGATGAAGCTCAGGCTATTCCTGAAGCATATATGCCTGTTGTGGGGGCACTTTTAATAAAGTTGAGTGAATATTTAGGAACCAGGTTTATTCTGATGACAGCTACGCAACCAAGAATTCTAGACTTTGGCAAACTATTAATTAAGGATGCAAACATAAAGGAGATTAAACTTCTTCCTGATTATGAAAGCTATTTTAGCCAATTAACTCGTACGAAGCTTATTCCCATCTTGGACAAAGAACTAAATCAGGATGAATTTATAAAACTATTTTTTCAAAAATGGCAGCAAAATCAATCGGTATTGATCGTTGTCAATACGATTAAAAGAAGCATTGGGATATTTAACGAAATCAAGAAGCAACTAATAGCTAAGGAAATAGACGTTCCTATTTACTATCTTTCTACTAATATTGTTCCTCTTCAAAGAGGAATAGTTATAAAGGAAGTTAGGGAGGCGTTAAAGAATCGCCCAGTTATTTTGGTTTCTACTCAAACCATTGAAGCGGGAGTTGACTTAGATTTTCATATGGCTTTTCGTGATTTTGCACCATTAGATTCAATTATACAGACAGCAGGCAGAGTCAATCGAGAAGGAAAAAAAGGTGAATATAGTCCCGTCTATATTGTAAAAGTCGAAAAGGATAGTAGTCATGTGTATGACTTAATGCTTCGAAGTGATACCTTGGAAATGATGTTGCAGCAAGAAGAAATTTATGAAGGAAATTATGGAGTACTTGCGGAAAAATATTATGATAATGCACTAGAACGAGGAGCTTCGGATACTTCTTCTAAACTGTGGAAAGAAGGAATTTTACAGCTTGATTTTAACGCATTAGAAGAATTCAAATTAATCGATACAGAAGCTGCAGAAGATGTGTTTGTGGAATTGAATGAAGAGGCCACTAGAACAGCAGATCTTTATGAGAAGGTTTTTAAGAGAGAAGTGGTCACCATGGAAGATTTGAAAAATGTTTTTGGGAAAAAAGAAAGCCTAGAAGAATTCATACATGAGTTAGATAATTATAGAAGGAAAACCTTGCTAAAACTAATATCTACAAAAATAAGTAATTATATCATTCAGGTAAGAATTAATCAATTAAAGAAAAATAGACCTATTGAATTTAGTGCCAGAGGTGACGCATATTCAGAAATGTACTGGATTCCTAAGACACAGTTGAAAGATTATTATGATGAAGAAACTGGATTTAAGGCCGAAAATCTAGAGGCTTATTTATATTAATTTTATAAAGTCTGGGGGAGAGATCTTGGAAGAAATCAAAATAACAGGAACCTTGATATGGTATTATTACATATGTAAACGAGAGGTTTGGTTAATGAGTCGGCAGCTTACACCGGATCAGGAGGATAGCAATATAGAAATCGGAAGATTTTTTCATGAAGAAAGCTACAAGAAAAATAAAAAAGAAATATCGTTGGGGAATATTGTAATCGATGTAATTAAAAAAGAAAATGGACAACTTGTAGTGGGAGAGGTAAAGAAAACTTCAAAATTCAAACAAAGTGCTAGAATGCAGCTGCTTTTTTACTTAAAACAACTCAAGGATTTGGGAATACAGGCATCAGGCTCTTTGATGTTTCCTAAAGAAAAGAAAAGAGGTTTTTTTGACAGAAGAAAAGGAGGCAGAATTAAGTAAAACCACGAAGGAAATATTGCAGATTATCTACCAAAAGCAGCCTCCATCAGTAAAAAAAATAGCATTTTGTAAAAATTGTGCTTACAATGAATTATGTTATGCATAGGGGGGTGAGTAAATGAAAAAGAAAAGATATATATTCAGTGACGGTGAGTTTCGACGCAAGGATAACACCATTTATTTTGAAACAGAGGAAGGAAAAACCTATATTCCTATTGAAGATTTAAATGATATATATATTTTTGGTGAGGTAACTTTTAATAAGAAGTTTATTGATTTTATTTCTCAAAAAGAGGTCTGTTTACATTTTTTCAACTATCATGGATACTATTCGGGCACTTATTATCCTAGGGAGCATTTAAACTCTGGTTATATGATATTGAATCAGGCTCGATTTTACTTAGAAGAAGATAAAAGGCTTTTCCTTGCGAAGGGCTTCGTAGATGGAAGCCACAAGAATATACTGAAGGTACTTGTCTACTATAAGAATAGGGGGAAGGATTTAGGTGGAATTATTGAAAGTATAGAAAACTTGGGTACGAAGATAAAAGATATGAATAATGTAGCTAAATTAATGGCCATTGAGGGAAATATTAGAGAAGCTTATTATGAAGCTTTTGATATTATTCTTGAAAACGAAGACTTTGTATTCGAAGGACGAAGCAGAAGACCACCTAAAAATGAGTTAAATGCATTAATCAGCTTTGGTAATTCTTTGTTATATATTTTGGTCTTAAGTGAAATTTACAAAACTCATCTAGATCCTCGTATTGGATATTTACATACTACAAACTTTAGAAGATTCACATTAAACCTAGACATAGCAGAAATTTTTAAGCCTATTATCATTGATAGAATTATGTTTACTTTAATTGGGAAAAAGATGCTAACAAAAAAAGATTTTGAAAAGGATATGGGAGGGATTTTGTTAAAGGAAAAAGGCAGGAAAATCTTTGTTCAAAGCTTTAATGAAAGATTAGCATCTACTATTGCACATAGAGAACTTGGAAGAAATGTATCTTATCAAAGATTGGTTCGAATGGAAGCATATAAGTTGCAAAAACATTTTATGGAGGAAGAAGAATATACTCCATACATTTCAAGGTGGTAAAAAATGTTTGTGATATTAGTCTATGATATAAACATAAAACGTGTTGGAAAAGTACTGAAAACATCCAGAAAATATTTAAATTGGGTACAAAACTCTGTACTAGAAGGAGATATTACAGAAGCAAACTTTGTCAAACTCAAGCATGAGCTGTTAAGTAAAATAAATAAAGAGGAGGATTCCATACTTTTTTATATATTTAGGTCTAAAACCTATTCTAAAAGAGAAGAATATGGACTTAAGAAAGGAGGGGAAGATATTTTTTTGTAAATTTAAAAGTCTGATTTAGACATAAATTTTGAGAGATACATGAAAAATTGTCGTCAACCTCTAATCGGGTAAAAAACTCGGGAGAACGACGACAATTTTATTTTTGTAAAAGATATTGATATTTAAATAGGTTAGGATCAAACACCTATAAAAAATAAGAAGTTGAGTAATTAAGTTAAATTTTGACAATTTTTAGCAAACATGATAAAATCAATATGTTTAATGGATTTAGAAAATACCTATAAGGGATTGAAACTTTATGTAACGTGTTTTCATTACTATAGATGTTGAGATTTAGAAAATACCTATAAGGGATTGAAACAGTAGTTTATTACCTAGTTCAGCAGCTCTTTCTCCTGATTTAGAAAATACCTATAAGGGATTGAAACTCTTGAAAAGGATTATTTTAAAAAGGAATTTTAAAAAATTTAGAAAATACCTATAAGGGATTGAAACACTCAATTGTTCTTTCTGCTCTATCTCTTTCTTCCATTTAGAAAATACCTATAAGGGATTGAAACTCCATTGCCCACTTTCTAGCGTTCACCGCCCACTGATTTAGAAAATACCTATAAGGGATTGAAACGCCGCATCGGTCATTTACTTTCTATTTCTACATACATTTAGAAAATACCTATAAGGGATTGAAACACGAATTGTCCTAAGATAACAGGCTCACCTTTAACGATTTAGAAAATACCCATAAGGGATTGAAACATTTTAGTTCATATGCTACTCCCGCAGAAAGTTATTGATTTAGAAAATACCTATAAGGGATTGAAACCATCAAAAATCCTTTTCTTAAAGCCATTTTTATTGATTTAGAAAATACCTATAAGGGATTGAAACTTATTCTGTCAATTGGAATATCTTCTTTCTTTTTCTGATTTAGAAAATACCTATAAGGGATTGAAACACCACTCAAATAAATACTCATCGGATTTTGCATAGACATTTAGAAAATACCTATAAGGGGTTGAAACTGTTCTATATGTTCTAGTGGACTTGAGTTGCTTAATTTAGAAAATATCTATAAGGGATTGAAACTGCTTTTAATCCTGCCAATGTTAGTCATCCTACTATTATTTAGAAAATACCTATAAGGAATTGAATAGAACATCAAAAAGTAATATGATACAATAGAAAAGTGCAAGATATAGTTGATATAATTATTATAACAAGACGCTTCAAGAGGTGAAGGCAAATGAATGAAAAAAGCTTAAGAGTACTAGAATATACAAAAATCATTGAAAAATTGATTGAGGGGTGTGCTTCTTCTTTAGGTAAGGATTTAGCCAAGAACTTAAAACCCTTTAATCAACTTGAAAAAGTACAACAGCTACAGAAGGAGACCAGTGAAGCACAAAGTATTTTGATAAAAAGAGGCAATGTTCCGCTAGGGGGGATACATGATATTCTACACCTTGTTCGTAGAACAGAGATTGGCTCTTACCTGGATCCAGGACAACTTTTATATTTAAGAGATACATTAGCTGTTGCCCGAAAACTAAAACAATTTTTAAAAGAAGATGATAGACAAGAGGCAGAGTACCCTATTATCAGGGGTTTAATACAGAGCCTGAATACTGTCAAGGAAATAGAAGAGAAGATCGAAGTATGTGTGCTGAGCGAAACAGAAATCTCCGATCATGCTTCCTCAGAATTAAGAAACGTTCGAAGAATGATGGCTTCTAAAAATGATGCTATAAGAAATAAACTAAACAGTATTATTAACTCCACTTCCTATCAAAAATATTTGCAGGATGCCATTGTCACCATAAGACAAGATAGATTTGTAGTTCCTGTAAAACAAGAATACAGAAGTCACTTTCCAGGCTTAGTACATGACCAGTCCTCCAGTGGAGCGACAGTGTTTATTGAACCTATGGCAGTTGTGGAATTAAACAATCAACTTAAAGAATTAAAAATTAAAGAAAAAAAAGAAATCGAAAGAATTTTGATGGAGATTTCTTCCATGATTGCTGAAAGAGGAGAGGAAATAAAGGGGAACCAAAGTATATTGCAGGAGCTGGATTTTATTTTTGCAAAAGGAAAGCTATCCCTATCCATGAAGGCGATAGAGCCTGCTTTAAACCAAGAGGGCAAAGTGGCTATTAAAAATGGTCGACACCCACTACTAAATCCTAGTGAAGTGGTGCCAACAAATATCTGGCTGGGGGAAGAGTTTCATCTATTGGTGATCACTGGTCCCAACACAGGTGGTAAAACAGTCACACTCAAAACAGTAGGACTTCTCAGTATGATGGCCCAGAGTGGACTACATGTACCAGCGGATTATGGAACAAAATTAGCGGTATATGATCATATCTTTGCGGATATAGGAGATGAACAAAGTATTGAACAGAGTTTAAGTACCTTTTCCTCCCACATGACCAATATTGTAAAGATTCTAGAAGCAGTTACCCCAAATTCTTTAGTGTTGCTGGACGAACTTGGGGCGGGTACCGATCCAACTGAAGGTGCTGCTTTAGCCATGGCGGTTTTAAATTATTTAAAAAGCTTAAGAACTTCTGTAATAGCCACCACCCATTATAGCGAGCTGAAACAATATGCTCTCTTAAAGGATCAGGTGGAAAACGCATCGGTGGAATTTGATGTGGAGACATTAAGACCTACCTATAAGCTGTTGATAGGTGTTCCTGGGAAGTCGAATGCTTTTGAAATTTCTAAAAAGCTAGGTTTATCCAACCAACTAATCGAAGAGGCAAAGACCCTGTTAACCAAAGAAAACATTGAGTTTGAGGATTTACTGCAAAATATTGAGAAAAATAGGGTAGAAGCAGAAAAAGAAAAAAACACGGCTGCCAGTCTAAGATTACAAGCAGAAGCTACATTAGACAGTTACTTAGAAAAGAAGGATAGACTGGAACAGCAGCGAGAAAAAATTCTAAAAGAAGCAAAGAAAGAAGCCTATAAAATTGTCAAGGAAGCAAAACAGGAAGCAGAAGAAGTTGTAGAAAACCTAAGGAAATTAAAGGTGGAGTTAGAAGAAAAAGAAATCAACAGAAAAATCCAAGAAGCAAAAACCCATATGGATAGCCAGTTAAACAACTTATCTGAAGGTTTCGAAGAAAAACTCTTTACAAAAACCAGCAGGAAACCTCCAGAAAACTTGAAGGCAGGAGATCCAGTAAAGGTACTATCTTTAAATCAAGTAGGGCATGTGATAGAACCAGCCAACGAAAATGGAGAGGTTTTTATTCAAATAGGTATTATGAAAATGAACATCCATGTTTCTAATTTAGAAAATGTAAATGAGAAAAAACAATCAAAAACTACTGGACTAGGAAAGATTGTAAAAAGCAAGGCCACCAGTGCGAAAAATGAATTAGATATTCGTGGAAAGAATTTAGAAGAATCTTATGTAGAGGTGGACAAATACTTAGATGATGTGTATTTAGCAGGACTGACAGAGGTGACAATTATCCATGGAGTCGGAACAGGGGTATTGAAGGCAGGCATCAAGCAAATGCTGAAGAAGCATAGGCATGTAAAAAGTCAGCGAGACGGCAAGTATGGAGAAGGCGGGGCCGGTGTTACTATTGTAGAGTTAAAGTAGAAAATGTAGGTAGGTGAGAATATGGTTTTAGTAAGTGCTTGTCTCTTAGGTGTTAATTGTAGATATGATGGTACGAACAATAAAAATTTAGAGCTTATAAAGTTTCTGAGTGAAAAAAATATTCTCCCAGTTTGCCCTGAAGAGCTGGGGGGATTAACTACCCCAAGACTGCCGGCAGAAATCCAAGGGGGAGACGTGCTGGAAAAGAAGGGTAACATAATGAATACTGGTGGAGAAGATGTTACTGAAGCCTTTGTAAAAGGTGCTGAAAAGACACTAAAATTAGCTGAAGAAAACGGAGTGATTGCCGCCATCTTGAAGGCAAGGAGTCCCTCTTGCGGTAGTGGAAAGATTTATGATGGCTCCTTTACAAAAACATTAACAGAAGGTGATGGTGTTGCGGCTGCTCTTTTGAAGAGAAAAAATATTAAGGTGTATACGGAAGAAAATTTTATGGAGGCAGATGTATAGCACAGAGATATGGATCTATGAATTTTAAACCCCAAGAGAAAAGCTTCAAATTTGCATATAAAATAGAAGTGTGTATAAATTCATTGATTATTGTAAAAATATATGATATATTAATTAGCAGATAAAATGAATAAGCAATGTACCTATGATGAGGAAAGTAGATATAAGGATTTGTTTCAGCGAGTCAGAGTTGGTGGGAGTCTGGCACAGAGTTATGTCGAAGCGCACCTTGGAGGTCCTGTCCGAAACTTATAAGTAGGACAAGGCGGTTTCCACCGTTATCGGGAGTAAAAGTGGGCATAGATTGTGCCAATAAGAGTGGTAACACGGGATTATACTCTCGTCTCTAAGTTTTAGGGATGAGGGTTTTTTTGTTATAATATATTATTTAGGAGGTAAAGGAATGTTTGATTTTAAACAAGAAGTAGCTGAAGTATTAAAACAGCAAATACCAGACTTAGAAGTAGAAGAAATTATTTCCATGCTGGAAGTACCACCAAATCCAAATATGGGGGATTATGCTTTCCCTTGCTTTAAGCTAGCAAAGACATTTAGAAAAGCTCCACCACTGATTGCCGAGGAAATTGTTGGAGCTGTTAAAATAAACGACTACTTTGAAAAGGTACAACAGGCTGGAGGATATGTAAATTTCTTTATACATAAAGCTTTTTTTATCAAGGAAACGCTAAAAGAAGTATTGGAACAAAAAGAATGCTATGGCAGCAGTGATCTAGGTAAAGGAAAAAATGTCATCGTTGAGTTTTCTTCTCCTAATATTGCAAAGCCTTTTCATATAGGACATATCCGTAGTACAGTAATCGGCAGCTCCATCAACAGAATCTATAAATTTTTAGGATTCAATACCATAGCCATCAATCATTTAGGCGACTACGGAACCCAGTTTGGCAAATTGATCGTAGCCTTTAAAAGATGGGGAAATGAAGAAGAAGTAAGAGAAAGTCCTATACCAACTTTATTAAAGCTATATATCCAATTTCATGATGAAGCAGAGAAGGACCCCAACTTAGAGGAAGAGGGAAGAATGTGGTTCAAGAAGCTTGAAGACGGAGATGAAGAAGCCTTAAAATTATGGCAATGGTTTAGAGAAGTAAGCTTAGAAGAGTTTAACCGTGTATATAAAATGCTGGATGTTTCCTTCGATTCCTTAGCAGGGGAAAGTTTTTATTCTGATAAAATGCCTAGAGTCTTACAAATGATGGAGGACAAAGGTGTATTAGAAAAATCTCAAGGTGCAGATATTGTAAACCTAGAGGCCCATGGTTTACCTCCTGCGTTGATTAGAAAAAAGGATGGTTCTACACTATATATCACCAGAGACCTTACAGCAGCAATTTATAGAAAGGAAACCTATGATTTTTATAAAAATATCTATGTTGTAGCTTCTCAACAAAACTTGCACTTTGAACAATGGATAAAGATCCTTGAAGTGATGGGTTTCCAGTGGGCTGAGGATTGTATTCATGTTCCCTTTGGATTGGTTAGATTAGAAGAAGGAACCATTGCTACAAGGAAGGGAAGAGTAGTGTTTTTAGAGGACGTACTTAAGAAGGCAATAGAAAAAACTAGAGAAATCATATTAGAAAAAAATCCTAATATAGAAAATATAGATCAAGTAGTAGAAGAAGTAGGGGTAGGGGCTATTATATTTCAAGAGCTGTCAAATAATCGTATTAAGGATTATACTTTTTCCTGGGAAAAGGTGTTAAACTTTGAAGGAGAAACCGGTCCTTATGTTCAATATACTCATGCTAGAGCAAGCAGTGTTTTGAGAAAGGCCAATACACAAATAGACAGTGAAGTAAATACAACATTATTAACGGATGATATCACTATGGAAGTGATAAAGAAAATACAGCAGTTCTCTGATATTGTGCAAGATGCTCAAAGAAAAAATGAGCCTTCTATCGTCACGAGACACATTATTGATTTAGCTCAGGCCTTTAACCGTTTTTATCACGACCATCCTGTACTAGTAGAAGACGAAGAACTAAAAAAGGCAAGATTAGCTATCGTACTTGCCGCTAGACAGGTAATTAAAATAGGTTTAACCCTATTAGGAATCAAAGCACCGGAAAAAATGTAACATAAAAGGTACAGCTGAAGGGCTGTATCTTTTATATTATAATAAAGGAATAATTCAATGAGAGGAGGAGAAGTTGTTGACCTTGGAAACGAAAATATCCAATGCTCTTTTGTGGATGGTTTATGGTGATGCTCTAGGTTTTTATAATGAAAATGCAGATGGGAAAACGGAAGCAATGAAGGACTTTTTATATAAATATAATGAAAACCTTACAATAGAAAAACCACAAGGCCAGTATAGCTATGTCACTGAAGTCATACTGATCATGATAAAATCTCTGGTAGATTGCGAAACTGAGTTAAAGGTTGCTGTAGACTATCGAAGATTTTATGAGGAATTGAAACTGTGGCAATACTATCGTCATGGAAATCCTAGCAACTTTATTAATAAGTTCAAGGATAACAAGAGTTATTACGAAAGTAAGTTTTATTGGCAGGATCAAAGAGGTCATGGTATTACACGGGTTTTGTCAGTTTTGCTAACAAATAAAAATTATGCTGCTGCTGAGGCAGAGGCCTATAAAAGTATTATTTACTTAAATAGACATCCGCAGGTGATTTTGACGGGATTACTACTAATACGAACTACATATATGTTTCTAGAAAAAGGTTTTATGGAAAGAGAAGAACTGGTTCAAGAACTAAAAAATTATCTCATTCATTTACAATTGAATCAGTTAAATGAAAATATTAAATCAAAGCTGCCTGCAAACTATAGCATACAGTTTGAAAAAGAAAAAATAGCTTATATTTTAGATCTAGATCGCTTTCGTGATGATAACATAGAAGAAAATCCTTGGTATAGCAAAGCTGTATTCTTAAAGGGTTTACAGAATTTATATGCTATTCAAGCAGGTGATCAAATAAGCTTAGAAGAATTCCCTCAGGATGACTATAAAGAGACAATAGCCATTTCCTATGGACTTTGGGGAATGAATACTCTACAAGAGCCTGAGGACGCATTAAAAGATCGATCCTTTATTGGGGATATAGGAAGATATATCTATAAGTTAAGAAATTTTGAAATAAAGAGGCGATCTTACGATAATAAAGAAAAACCCATTGATCTATTTCAACAGAAAGAAGGCAGTACCATAAGGCACCCTATACTAAATATTTTAAAGATAAAAGAAAAGCAAGAAACCCCTTATTATACAAAGCTATTGGTTGAAACAAAGTCGGGAATCTATACTTTTATCAAAGAAAAAACAAGGCAGTAAAATTCACTGCCTTGTACTATATTTTCAGCAATTTTTCTCCAAGTAACGAATAAATTCTTCTTCACTGGTATTTGCTAAAGAACTTAATTGTTTTACAATCGCATCCTTTAATTCAATAAATGATGCTACCTTGGTATTTTCACCTGTATATTCAAGGGCTTTAATAATCATCAGCATATCACGCTTTGAAACTTCTTCTACCGATATTCTAGAAAATTCATCCATACTACTATCTTCCTCCCCTATAGACTGACTAAAGTTTATTTAAGTTACTATTTCTACATGAATAGAGAAAAACCTTCAAGCTTTTACAACAATTTTGCTACAAAAGAAAAAAGCACTTGTCTTTTCAAGTGCTTCAAAAAAACTAGTTCTTCAAAGTTGCTAAAGCTAAGCAGCTCTATTGCTTTTGCCATTTATTTTATTATGATAAATGATATAGAAAGCCACAGCAGTAGATGCTTGAAGAGAACTTTCTAAGTCGTTGATATAGCTTTCTTTTTTCAGTGTATAGATTTGATGTAGATGGTCTATAAGGGATTGTATAGTATCAGTAGTGTCGTTATCTATATTAAAAAAAGAATTAGAGACCTCTATCTTTTTATTATAGTTTCTATACTGTTGATGGAGGTTGTTTTCATAAGCAAGGTGTTCAAGAAAATGATTCTTATAGGTTTTCCTATCGTTATGAGGTACGCAAAAGTAATCAGAAATAAAGTGTGTAACAATGCCTATTTCAGTGGATAGTAGTTTGATATGCTGCTTATTATTATTCAATGTGTACTGAGATAACTTTTGTATTTCTCTACAAATGTAGTCAAAGGATTGAGGCTTAAAGTGACGTAATCCTTTTAAGTGAAAAGGTATATCTGGCTTAACACTACCATAGATTAGACTGCCTCGATCTAAAACTACGCCAAACTTTTCCTTGACGTTCTTATGAAGGTGTTTTGCAATAATAACGTGACTTTGAGGTAACAAAAAAGTACCACCCTTTCTTATAAATAATCTCGCTAACTAGTATTATATTGAATAAGTGTCAATAATACAATAGGGTTTACAATTAATTTACAATTATACGACTTTAAAACTTAAGGTATAAATAGGCAAACATATAAGTATGCACTGTTTAGCAAAAAATCCATATATTTTTTAACCTATGAAGAACTATGTTATAATGTACATAGATTTCCAAAAAAAATAAAAATAAAGAAAAGAGGCTTCAAAAGCATGAAGGTAGTATTGACAGCATTAAATGCTAAATATATACACACAAATCTAGCTGTTAGATATTTGAAAAAAAGTGCAGAGGATTTAGTAGATCATATAGAAATTGCTGAGTTTACCATTAATCACAGTCAGCACTACATATTGAATGAAATATATAAAATGCAACCAGAGATTGTTTGTTTTTCTTGCTATATATGGAATATAGAAATGATCCATCAAATAAGCAAGTTATTAAAAAAAGTTATGCCCCAGGTTATGATTGTTTTAGGAGGGCCGGAGGTTTCTTTTGAGACAGTAAAGGTGATGGAGGAAAATGATGCTATAGATATCGTAGTCATAGGAGAAGGAGAAAAAACCTTTAGACAGCTAATGGCTGCGATGCAAAGGGATGAAGATTACTCAGAAATTTTATCTATCGCCTTCAGAGCAAAGGGCAAAGTTTTCATGAATGAAATATCTTCATCAGCTATACCTATGGAAGAAGTTCCTTTTGGCTATAATGAAGAAATATTGGATTCGGATAAGATTGTCTATTATGAAAGCTCACGGGGGTGTCCTTTTCACTGTCAGTATTGCTTATCTTCATCCTTTACAGGGGTAAGGTTCAGACCGATTGAAATGGTTAAAGAAGAATTAAAGTTTTTTATAGATCAGGAAGTAAAGCAGGTAAAATTTGTGGACAGAACCTTCAATACAAAAAAAAGTTATGCTATGGAAATTATGCAGTATATTGTTGAACACAATAGAGGTAAAACTAATTTTCATTTTGAAGTAACGGCTGATTTAATGGAAGAGGATATGTTGGAATTTTTGCAAAAGGTTCCTGTCGGATTATTTCAATTTGAGATAGGGGTTCAATCCACCAATGGGGATACTTTAGAAGCCATTCAAAGAAAGATGAACTTTTCAAGACTAAAAGAAGTTGTTAAAAGAGTAGCTAGTGGAAGAAACATTCATCAGCATTTAGATTTAATCGTAGGTTTACCAAAAGAAGATTACTTTAGCTTTCGAAAATCCTTTGATGATGTTTTTTCTTTAAGACCTGAAAAATTGCAGGTGGGTTTTTTAAAACTGCTGAAGGGTTCTGGGCTTAGAAGAGATGCTATAGAATATGGTTATATTTATGATGATTCTCCTCCTTATGAAGTACTAGAAAATGATCATATAGCTTATGGGGAAATCATGAGTTTAAAGGGCATAGAGGAAATGGTGGAAACTTACTGGAACACTAGAATGTTTTCTGCTGCTATTGAGGCAATCATAAGTAGTTTTTACACCAGTTCTTTTAAATTCTTTGAAGACTTATGGAGGTATTGGGAGGGATTAGGATATCAGCACCAAGCCCATAGTAGAAACAAGCTATATGAGATTTTAATAGACTTTTATGAATATAAGAGTTTTGTAAATATAGAAGCTTTTAAAGACTTATTGAAACTTGACTATATTAAACATAACAAAACCTCATCTATTCCAAAGTTTTTTGCTATAGTAGAGGAAGCTGGTTTTAAAGATCATTGTCATAAGTTTTTACAGCAGCCAGAAAACTTGCAACAGTATTTGCCGCAGTATGTTGACTTACCGGCTAAACAGATCATTAAAAAAGTGCACTTTCAACAGTTCAATTATAATGTAGCAAAGTTAGAAGAAAAACCAGAGGATTTAAAACATATAGTAGAGGAAAGGATTGTTTTATTGTTTGATTATGATATCGATAATAAAGCAATAGATCATTGTAGATATTTTCTGTTGGATACTATTGAAACTTAGGTAAAGAACAGTATATAATAGAATACTATAAAGAGGTGAGGAGAAAAATGGAAATTATTAAAGATATCTTTTATACCAATAAAAAAATTGGTAAAACAGCATTATCCAGCACACTAAAAAATTGGCCTATCATTTTTACGGGATTATTTTATTCTTTAGCAGGTTTTGTATTAATGACGATTTTACCTTTTTTCTGGATACTGGGTGGCTTAGTAGGTATTATTTTTATGAGTGCGATACTCTCGAATTACTTATACTTGATTTATTGCATTATTAGAAAAGATAGATTAACTTTTCAAGATTTTAAAGATGGGTTTACGGTATATTTAAGAAAAGTTTGGGGAGTATCTTTTATAGGCTGGGTAGCAATGTTGATTCTCAATACTTTTTTAATGCCGGGGTTTGGACGGGGTTTTCAGCCTATGGGGTTAGGCATAATAATCAACTTCCTAGCATTTGCATTATTCAATGCCTTGCCAGAGGCAGTTTATCAAAAACATTATAACCCTTGGGAATCTATCACCTATGCTGTAGCTTTTGTAAGAGATAATTGGATAGAATGGTTTATTCCTAATTTGGTGTTAATCGGGGTCTTTTATTTGCTGACTGGAACCTTACTAACAGGAATCTTTAACTATCAGGTACCCTTTAGACTACTTTTTTCTTCTAGAGGCATTGTACTATATTTGTTGGGACAAATTTGGTTTTCTTATATCATGGTTTATAGGGGATACCTATTTGATCTACTAAGCACCAGCAATAGAAGAAAAAGATTATTTATGAGGGAGTTTTAATACCTAGTGAATATCTAAAGATACGGAGGAAAAAAATGAAGTTCTTAATAGATGAATATTTATTGAAAAGAACAGAAGAATTATCTTTTGTTCATTTAAAATATGGTGCCGTCTTAAATATTGAAAATTATTATTTGCCTAAAGAAGGCTTGGATGTACCTATACTGACAGAGGAGCTAGCAGAGAACATTAAAAAGAAAAAGGAAAGTGAAATTATTACTGTTGGTGGTATCATACGGGGTATGGTATATCTTCTAGGTATAGATCCTAATTTTAAGTATAAAGAGGCATATACGAAATTTTTATATGCTGCTAACCCCCAAGTAGAAGAATATATACTGATTGAAGGATTAAAGTACTTAAATAAGAATAGGCTGATAGAGGCCATCATATTTTTCAAAAGTTTAGTTTCTTTAAATCCTCATAGCATAAAAGGTTTGTTGAATTATGCCTTAGTGTTGTTAGATTATAGGGATCAAGAGCTTAACAACAAGAAAAAAGCTTATAAACTTTTTACTGCAGAAGCTCAAGAGAAGTTAGAGGAATTATTGAACCTAGACACTCAAGAACCTCTGGCGTACTACTATTTAGGATTTATTTATAAAGATCATAAAGAGTTTAATAAAGCAAAACTACATTGGGAAAAAGCAATGGAATTAGACTTAGATGAGGGACTAAAGGAACAAACGAAAGAATGTTTATTCCAGCTGGAGGATATGGTTCAATATGAGAGGGGTTATGAGGCTATATTAGCGGGAAGACCAGAAGTAGGTGTACCTTTATTGGAAGGACTATATGAAAGGTATCAAACATGGTGGAATTTAGTGTTCTTTATTGGTTTAGGATATCGACAGCTAGGGAATTTTCATGAGGCAATTCAATACTTTAAAAAAGTTATTGAGCTAAAGGAAGATCAATTAGACGCTACTGTGGAATTAGGTCTATGCTATGGGGGCCTTGGAGAACTGCAAAAGGCTATAGCTTGCTTTCATAAGGCGATAGAAATCGGCGGGGAAGATAGTGAGATATTATGCAACTTAGCCATGATGTATATGGAGGTTGGAGATCTACAAAGGGCTAAAGAGTACATGGATGTTTCTTTAAGGTTAAACCCAGAGGATGAGATTACGTTGGCATGTAAAGAAAAATTGGAGGCTATGGGTTAAAAAGTTTTTACTTATGTTGAAGAAATAACTGGGCACATGAATATAGTCTAGCTTAACGATAAAAACCCGTATTTCAATACGGGTTTTTATCTAAAAGATTTCCACAAGCACCTCCATAACTCCACCACATACCATTCCTTCGGATTCAGCTACATCGCCGGTCATATCAACATGTTCAATGCAAAAAAACTTTTCCGTCATATTTTCTCTTATTTTAGATAAAACAGCTGCTTCACTACAGCCTCCACCGATGCTTCCGATAGTTCTTCCGTCAAAATATGCTACCATTTTAGCACCAGCTTTTCTAGGCACAGACCCCTTAGAGGACAATATCGTTATGACAGCTTTGGGAATTGCTGACTCTGTAGATATCTCTTCCATTACCGATCTATCAAATTCAGGAAGGATAAAATTTTTGCCGAACTTACTTAAGACAACTTTGTTTTTAAAACTAATAAGTTGAGATACTATAGAAATAGCTATTTCATCGGGGGTAATAGCGGCTATATCCAATCCTATAGGGGAATTAACTAAGTCCAGTTTATCTTGGGAAAAGCCTTCGCTTAATAGTTCTTTCATCATAGCATTCACTTTGCGTCTTGACCCTATCATGCCTATATAACTAAGATCATAATTTAAGACTTCACGCAAGACTATGCCGTCATGTCTATGACCTCTTGTTACAATCACTACATAATCTGACTTTGTTAATTGAATTAAGTCAAAAGATTTTTGAAAGTTTTCACAAATTACTTTTTCAGCTTCAGGAAAACGCTGCGTATTAGCGAAAGAGGGTCTATCATCTACAATAGTAGTAGCGAAGCCTACCCTTGAAGCGAATTCTGATAAAGGCTTGGCTATGTGTCCACCACCAAAGATAACTAAACGAGGTTTTGGAAGAAATGGTTCTATTAAAACAGTTTTATTTTCCTCAACACTCACCATTTGAAGCTTGCCAGTTTCTAAAGAAAGACACATTTTTTCATAAACATCATCGCAAAAAGGAAAAGATTTTTTTTCAATTTCATGATTTGTTAAAAAAATTTTTTTTTCAATAGAGCCCTTTCGGGTATTATGTACATTCAGATAAGTTAGCATGATACACTGACTACCTTCATTAATTTTTGACAGCAATGCCTTATATAAATTTTTCATGCTGTATCACTCTCCATTCTTAATATTTCTTCAATACTACAACAAAAGTACATGTATTTGTAGACAAATACTCACAGTTGCCTGCTGACAACCTATACTTTAACAGATAAAAAATGACCGTTACTATTTTACTATAAATAGCAAAAGTGATTTTAAGCGTTTTAAACTATTTAATATATCACGTAGCTTTGTTATTTTGAAGTAAGTGATGCAGAATAGGATATATAAATACA
This sequence comes from Clostridium aceticum, assembly GCF_001042715.1. Classification (NCBI taxonomy): domain Bacteria; kingdom Bacillati; phylum Bacillota; class Clostridia; order Peptostreptococcales; family Natronincolaceae; genus Andreesenella; species Andreesenella acetica. The sequence continues at coordinate 1,159,849 of NZ_CP009687.1, forward strand.
TTATAAGTTAAATTTTACACATAATCTACTAATAGCATCAATTATAGTGGCTTCGATCAACTTTTTTATGTCTCAAGTGCATCTTAAACCAGTTATCTAACTACACTTAAAATATATCATGCACAGTTTGCATTATTCTAATCTTCAGCGACTTTATAAAGCTATAGAAGGAAAACAAAAATATATATAGAATGAATATAGCAATTATAATTCTTAAAAACTTTTAAATATAATAAGTTGCAATAAAAATTTTGCAGGATGACAGTGCGAGAGAATTTTTACAATAATTGTGTTAAGTTAATGCCTATGATATATGAGTAAAATTAATAAAAAATGAGGTGACCTATGATAAAAACTTTAGAAGAATTAGTAAAAACTGCTCAAGAGCAGGCCAAAATGAGATTAGTGGTGGCAGCTGCTGAAGATAAAGATGTACTTCAAGCAGTGGCACAAGCACAAGAGAAGAAGATTATAGAAGCCATATTAATTGGTGATCAAGTTAAAATAACAGCCATAGCCAAATACCTAGCAATAGATCTAAACTGTACTATAATTCATATACCTGATTTAGTGGAGGCTGCTTTAGAGGCGGTCAAAATGGTGTCTAACGGTAAAGCTGATTTTGTTATGAAAGGGATATTAGATACATCTATTTTATTAAAGGCAGTACTAGATAAGGAAGTGGGATTAAGAACGGAAAGCCTACTAAGTCATGTTATGGTATATGAGGTACCAACCTATCATAAACTACTTTTTTTAACTGATGGGGGAATGAATATTTCACCTACATTAGAAGAAAAAAAGAGTATTTTAAAGAATGCCATCACTTCTGCGAAAGCTATAGGTATTGAAAAAACAAAGGTGGCTTGCTTAGCTGCTAAAGAAAAGGTAAGTGACAAAATGCAGGCCACAATAGATGCACAGGCACTAAAGGAATTAGCAGAGGGAGGTTACTTTGGAAAAGATGCTATAGTAGAAGGACCTATAGCCTTTGACTTAGCTATTTCTAAAAATGCTGCTGAAATAAAGGGATTTAGCAGCCCAGTAGCAGGAGAAACAGATGTGCTGTTGGTTCCTACCATTGAAGTAGGAAATGGTATAGGAAAAGCACTGACCTATATGGCAAAGGCTAAGTCAGCTGGTATCATTATGGGGGCTAGGGCTCCAGTAGTTTTAACCTCAAGAGCTGACGATGCAGAAACAAAACTATATTCTATTGCTTTAGGAAGTGTTATTGCTGCTTTTAATAAATAGGTTTTTATATTTTATTTATATTTTTTAATGTATAAAAGAACAAAAACTAACTATACTATATTTTAGTGGGTAAATATAGTGGCAATTCTAATTTGCCACTATATATTTCTCGGATATGTGATAAAATATGATAAAAAAATCTATTGACATATGCAAGTGATTCTGGTATAGTAATAAAAGTCGTCAATGACAAAAACGACATAAAAAAGTAGTGAGTGCATTGAAAATACTCTGTTTCGAAAATTTTCAAGCAAGTCCACTAAAAAAAGTATTGACAAACAACAATAAATTTGATATAGTAGTAAAAGTCGCCGCTACTGAAGGGGCGACGGGATAGAAGAAAGTTCGACACAGAAGAAAAAGAAATTAAAAAAAGTGTTGACATAATATAGTGAAGTATGATATAGTAGTTAAGTCGCCGAATGAGGGCGGCAGAAAAAAAGGTCTTTGAAAATTAAACAGTATAGATATTAAGCCAGCAAAATACATCTATCAATTAATGATAGAACCCAGATATTTTTTATTAAGAGTTTGATCCTGGCTCAGGATGAACGCTGGCGGCGTGCCTAACACATGCAAGTCGAGCGAACCGATTTATCAGAAGCCTTCGGGTGGAAGATAATGAGGTTAGCGGCGGACGGGTGAGTAACGCGTGGGTAACCTACCTTGTACAGGGGGATAACAGTCGGAAACGATTGCTAATACCGCATAAAGCTATTCTAAGGCATCTTAGAATAGCCAAAGATTTATTGGTACAAGATGGGCCCGCGTCTGATTAGCTAGTTGGTGGGGTAAAGGCCTACCAAGGCGACGATCAGTAGCCGACCTGAGAGGGTGACCGGCCACACTGGAACTGAGACACGGTCCAGACTCCTACGGGAGGCAGCAGTGGGGGATATTGCACAATGGGGGAAACCCTGATGCAGCGACGCCGCGTGAGCGATGAAGGCCTTCGGGTCGTAAAGCTCTGTTTCGAGGGAAGATAATGACGGTACCTCGGGAGGAAGCCCCGGCTAACTACGTGCCAGCAGCCGCGGTAATACGTAGGGGGCAAGCGTTATCCGGAATCACTGGGCGTAAAGGGTGCGTAGGCGGCCAATAAAGTCTAGGGTGAAAGGCTACGGCTCAACCGTAGTAAGCCTTAGAAACTTATTGGCTTGAGTGCAGGAGAGGAGAGTGGAATTCCTAGTGTAGCGGTGAAATGCGTAGATATTAGGAGGAACACCAGTGGCGAAGGCGACTCTCTGGACTGTAACTGACGCTGAGGCACGAAAGCGTGGGGAGCGAACAGGATTAGATACCCTGGTAGTCCACGCCGTAAACGATGAGTGCTAGGTGTTGGGGGTCAAACCTCAGTGCCGCAGCTAACGCATTAAGCACTCCGCCTGGGGAGTACGCACGCAAGTGTGAAACTCAAAGGAATTGACGGGGACCCGCACAAGCAGCGGAGCATGTGGTTTAATTCGAAGCAACGCGAAGAACCTTACCTGGACTTGACATCCTTTTGACCGCTTTTTAACAGAAGTTTTCCCTTCGGGGACAGAAGTGACAGGTGGTGCATGGTTGTCGTCAGCTCGTGTCGTGAGATGTTGGGTTAAGTCCCGCAACGAGCGCAACCCTTGTCTTTAGTTGCCAGCATTTCGGATGGGCACTCTAGAGAGACTGCCGGGGATAACTCGGAGGAAGGTGGGGATGACGTCAAATCATCATGCCCCTTATGTTCAGGGCTACACACGTGCTACAATGGCCGATACAAAGGGCAGCGAAGGAGTAATCTGGAGCGAATCTCATAAAGTCGGTCTCAGTTCGGATTGTGGGCTGAAACTCGCCCACATGAAGTCGGAGTTGCTAGTAATCGCGAATCAGAATGTCGCGGTGAATGCGTTCCCGGGTCTTGTACACACCGCCCGTCACACCACGGGAGTCGGAAGCGCCCGAAGCCAGCTGCTCAACCGTAAGGGGAGAGCTGTCGAAGGTGAAGCCGATGACTGGGGTGAAGTCGTAACAAGGTAGCCGTATCGGAAGGTGCGGCTGGATCACCTCCTTTCTAAGGAGAAATGGCAATACTATACTGTTTAATTTTGAGAGACTTTTGTTTCTCTATAAAGCAAAAACAAAAGTGGGGGCGTAGCTCAGTTGGGAGAGCACCTGCCTTGCAAGCAGGGGGTCAGGAGTTCGACTCTCCTCGTCTCCACCAAAGAATATGGTAGAAAGCACCATGTTTAAAAGATTGACAAAAAGAAAAGAATTTGATAGAATAGTATTCTTGACGATTCTTAAATTGTTCTTTGAAAACTAAACAATGATATGAGAAAAGAAACAAAGCTAAAGTAATTCATCAAAGGTCAAGTTATTAAGGGCAAAGGGTGGATGCCTTGGCACTAGGAGCCGAAGAAGGACGTGGTAAGCTGCGAAAAGCTACGGGGAGCTGCAAGCAAGCATTGATCCGTAGATGTCCGAATGGGGAAACCCACTTGGGGTAATGTCCAAGTATCTATTACTGAATTCATAGGTAATAGAAGGTAGACCGGGGGAACTGAAACATCTAAGTACCCCGAGGAAGAGAAAGAAAAATCGATTCCCTCAGTAGCGGCGAGCGAAAGGGGAAGAGCCCAAACCAAGAACTTAAGTTTTTGGGGTTGCGGACATTTTCATTAAGAAGATTGGTAAGTGTAGTTGAAAAGAGTTGGAAAACTCCACCGTAGAGGGTAAAAGTCCCGTAAGCGAAACACTGAAGAACTTTGAGAATGATCCAGAGTACCACGGGACACGTGAAACCCTGTGGGAAGCAGGGGGGACCACCCCCCAAGGCTAAATACTACCTAGTGACCGATAGCGCATAGTACCGTGAGGGAAAGGTGAAAAGAACCCCGGAAGGGGAGTGAAAAAGAACCTGAAACCTTTTGCCTACAAGCTGTGGAAGCGCTATATATGCGTGACCGCGTACTTTTTGTAGAACGGGCCAACGAGTTATGGTATGTAGCAAGGTTAAGTACTTCAGGTACGGAGCCGAAGGGAAACCGAGTCTTAATAGGGCGATTAGTTACATGCTATAGACCCGAAACCGTGCGATCTACCCATGGGCAGGATGAAGCGGAAGTAAAATTTCGTGGAGGTCCGAACCAGTTGACGTTGAAAAGTCATTGGATGACCTGTGGGTAGCGGAGAAATTCCAATCGAGCTCGGAGATAGCTGGTTCTCGCCGAAATAGCTTTAGGGCTAGCCTTGAAATGAGAGTGACGGAGGTAGAGCACTGAATGGTCTAGGGGCCTTCACCGGTTACCAAAACCTATCAAACTCCGAATGCCGTTAACTTATTTTCAGGAGTCAGACTACGAGTGATAAGATCCGTGGTCAAGAGGGAAAGAACCCAGATCATCAGCTAAGGTCCCAAAGTATACGTTAAGTGGGAAAGGATGTGGAGTTGCACAGACAACCAGGATGTTGGCTTAGAAGCAGCCACTCATTTAAAGAGTGCGTAATAGCTCACTGGTCGAGTGATTCTGCGCCGAAAATGTCCGGGGCTCAAACGTATCACCGAAGCTATGGGAATAGAAATATTCGGTAGGCGAGCATTCTATGTGGGTTGAAGCTATACCGTAAGGAGTAGTGGACTGCATAGAAGAGAGAATGTTGGCATGAGTAACGAGAGGTAGGTGAGAATCCTACCCGTCGAAAACCTAAGGTTTCCTGAGGAAGGTTCGTCCGCTCAGGGTTAGTCGGGACCTAAGCCGAGGCAGAAATGCGTAGGCGATGGACAACAGGTTGAGATTCCTGTACCACCTAGAATCGTTTGAGAGATGGGGTGACACAGAAGGATAGGTTGAGCCCACCGTTGGTTGAGTGGGTCTAAGCCAGTAGGGAGCTAAGACAGGCAAATCCGTTTTAGCATAATCCTGAGAGGTGATGGGGAGCGAAAAACAAGTAGCGAAGCAACTGATTCCACACTGTCGAGAAAAGCCTCTATTGAGAAACTAGGTGCCCGTACCGCAAACCGACACAGGTAGGTGAGGAGAGAATCCTAAGACGAGCGGGAGAACCATTGTTAAGGAACTCGGCAAAATGACCCCGTAACTTCGGGAGAAGGGGTGCCGAAGGGTGTGAAGGCTATACGCTGTAAGCACACTTCGGTCGCAGAGAACAGGCCCAAGCGACTGTTTAGCAAAAACATAGGTCTCTGCAAAGTCGAAAGACGACGTATAGGGGCTGACGCCTGCCCGGTGCTGGAAGGTTAAGGGGAAGTGTTAGCGCAAGCGAAGCACAGAACTTAAGCCCCAGTAAACGGCGGCCGTAACTATAACGGTCCTAAGGTAGCGAAATTCCTTGTCGGGTAAGTTCCGACCCGCACGAAAGGCGTAACGATTTGGGCGCTGTCTCAACAATGGACCCGGTGAAATTGTAATACCAGTGAAGATGCTGGTTACCTGCGACAGGACGGAAAGACCCCGTGGAGCTTTACTGCAGCTTGACATTGGATTTTGGTACTAGATGTACAGGATAGGTGGGAGACTGAGAACCTAGGACGCCAGTCTTGGAGGAGTCGATGTTGGGATACCACTCTTGTAGTACTGAAGTTCTAACCATGAACCATGATCTGGTTTTGGGACACTGTCAGGCGGGCAGTTTGACTGGGGCGGTCGCCTCCTAAAAAGTAACGGAGGCGCTCAAAGGTTCCCTCAGCACGGTCGGAAATCGTGCAAAGAGTGCAAAGGCATAAGGGAGCTTGATTGCGAGACCAACAAGTCGAGCAAGGACGAAAGTCGGACTTAGTGATCCGGTGGTACCGAGTGGAAGGGCCATCGCTCAACGGATAAAAGCTACCCCGGGGATAACAGGCTTATCTCCCCCAAGAGTCCACATCGACGGGGAGGTTTGGCACCTCGATGTCGGCTCATCACATCCTGGGGCTGAAGTAGGTCCCAAGGGTTGGGCTGTTCGCCCATTAAAGTGGTACGCGAGCTGGGTTCAGAACGTCGTGAGACAGTTCGGTCCCTATCCGTCGCAGGCGTAGGAAATTTGAGAGGAGCTGTCCTTAGTACGAGAGGACCGGGATGGACGTACCGCTGGTGTACCAGTTGTCTTGCCAAAGGCACCGCTGGGTAGCTATGTACGGAAGGGATAAGTGCTGAAGGCATCTAAGCACGAAGCCCCCCTCAAGATAAGATTTCCCATCACGCAAGTGAGTAAGACCCCAGAAAGACTATCTGGTAGATAGGTCGGAGGTGTAAGTGCAGTAATGTATTAAGCTGACCGATACTAATAGGTCGAGGACTTGACCAAAAATAACTCATACATTGTTTAGTTTTGAGGGAACAATCCTTCAAAAGAATATCGTGACAATAGCGAAGGGGTCACACCTGTTCCCATACCGAACACAGCAGTTAAGCCCTTCAGCGCTGATGGTACTTGGCGGGAAGCTGCCTGGGAGAGTAGGTCGTTGCGATATAGAAGTTCCAGAGTAGCTCAATGGTGGAGCACCCGGCTGTTAACCGGTAGGTTGGAGGTTCGAGTCCTCTCTCTGGAGCCAAAACAAAATGCCGAAGTGGCGGAACTGGCAGACGCACAGGACTTAAAATCCTGCGGTCCTTCAAGATCGTACCGGTTCGATTCCGGTCTTCGGCACCACTATGAAAAACATCGCGGGGTAGAGCAGTTGGTAGCTCGTCGGGCTCATAACCCGGAGGCCACAGGTTCAAGTCCTGTCCCCGCAACCATTTTGGCGGCATAGCTCAGCTGGCTAGAGCGTTCGGTTCATACCCGAAAGGTCACAGGTTCGACTCCTGTTGCCGCTACCATATTTTGGCCCCTTGGTCAAGCGGTTAAGACACCGCCCTTTCACGGCGGTAACAGGGGTTCGATTCCCCTAGGGGTCACCAAAAAAATGGGCGCATAGCTCAGCTGGGAGAGCACCTGCCTTACAAGCAGGGGGTCACAGGTTCAAGTCCTGTTGCGCCCACCATTTAAAAACAATGCGGCCTGGTAGTTCAGTTGGTTAGAATGCCAGCCTGTCACGCTGGAGGTCGAGGGTTCGAGTCCCTTCCAGGTCGCCATAAATATTACTAAAAAACATGCTGGTGTAGCTCAATTGGCAGAGCAGCTGATTTGTAATCAGCAGGTCGCGGGTTCGAATCCCATCACCAGCTCCATTAATTAGAAATACTGGAGGGGTTCCCGAGTGGCCAAAGGGGGCAGACTGTAAATCTGTTGTCAACGACTTCGAAGGTTCGAATCCTTCTCCCTCCACCATAATATATATCACACATGCGGGTGTGGCGGAATTGGCAGACGCACTAGACTTAGGATCTAGCGGGCGACCGTGGGGGTTCAAGTCCCTCCACCCGCACCAATTATATAAAAATTAGTATTTAGTATGCGGAAGTGGCTCAGTGGTAGAGCATCGCCTTGCCAAGGCGAGGGTCGCGGGTTCGAGTCCCGTCTTCCGCTCCATTTTTATGCTATAAGTAGGTGGTCGATTTAGATCGTGTACTTATTTTATGTATAAACATATATGGTGGGTGTAGTCAAGTGGTTAAGACACAGGATTGTGGCTCCTGCATGCGTGGGTTCGAATCCCATCATCCACCCCATATAAAAGAAGCATAATTAAATAACAATGGGATATAGCCAAGTCGGTAAGGCAACGGACTTTGACTCCGTCATCCGCAGGTTCGAGTCCTGCTATCCCAGCCATATTAAGATCCATTAGCTCAGTCGGTAGAGCACCTGACTTTTAATCAGGGTGTCCCGCGTTCGAGTCGCGGATGGATCACCAAAACAAGGCGGCATAGCCAAGTGGTAAGGCAGAGGTCTGCAAAACCTTTATTCCCCAGTTCAAATCTGGGTGCCGCCTCCAAAAAAATGCGCTCATAGCTCAGCTGGATAGAGTGTCTGACTACGAATCAGAAGGTCGGGAGTTCGAATCTCTCTGGGCGCACCAAGTGAAGCTCTGTAACCATAACGGTTATAGGGTTTTTTGATTTTTTTTTGTTAATTTGTTTACATAATGCCAAACGCCTATCAATAAATAATACTATTCTTATACACAAACAACAGGCTACTATGACTGTTTTAAATTTGAATTATCACTTTTGTTATCTAATAAATCCTCTAATGCAAAAGCTGCCTATTTATTGACACTTTCAATTACATAAAGCTGTTGGAAGCACGTTTTAAGGAGAAGTTCAGCACTACACCTATTCACTGGGAATGAAGCTCCGTCAAAGTGTTGATCTTTGCGGATTGGGTTTACGAAAGTCGCAAATGTGAAGCACTAAGCAAAATGTACATTACAACTATCAATTTTAAATAAATCAATGAGGTGATCATATGGATAGAACTAAAGAGCTTCTTGTACGCTTAGAATATTGGCGTAATTTTCCAGGTTATCAACTGGAGCGTCATATCGATATATTGTTTTCATTTCATTTAAGAGATATTATAAAACATAAATATGGGATTGATAGTAGCGATTATGTTATACCAGAATTTCCTATAAATCAAAATTTGACAACAAAAAAAAGAAAAGGTGAATACTCGGATAACATAGATTTTGTAGTATCGTCAAAGGATTTAAAAACTGTTTTTTTTGTTGAGCTTAAAACTGATATGAAGTCTATTCGACAAGACCAGAATGACCTTATGAAGATATGTGATGGAATGCCATTTGCGGATGTTCTAAAAGGTTTAGTTGATATTGCTAAAGTGACGAAAGAGTATTCGAAATATGCTACATTAATTTACTATCTTAACTATATTGGTTATATAGAAGCACCTAAAAAACTATGGACCTTAAATTATGGAAGCACCCCTTATGGCTATAAACGTGCAATTAGTGAAATTATAGTGAATGAAGAAATTGATGCAAAGGTTAAATCTGTTTTTATCCAACCCCAAAAAACCCAAGATAAGGATAACATTATTGATTTTTCATCAATTTCAACACTAATTAAACCAAAAGACCCATTGTTTGCCGATTTATTAAGCAAGTGTGTTAACTCACCTGGATTCGTGGAATTTACAGAGGGGATATAAATGAGGTCAATATACAAAAAGAACCTTTATCCTGTATTGAGGTTAAAAAATATGATCAACTAAGAAAATATTTAGTGGAAAAGTACTGGACTGAATAAAATAGAGCTTGGAATGTACCAATAAACTCAGTTTTAAAAGTTTGGTACTTTTGGAATACCGTGAAACATATAAAAAGCAGAGAATATTCTCTGCTTTTTATTAATCATCACCACGACAGACTGTTGTCTACTACTTGCTAACATCCGTAGTATAATAGGATTACAAGAAAAGTTGAGGATAAAGTATTTAGTAAAATGTTTTGGAAACTTATACCATTCCATATGCTTTTACACGATCAGGCGGTAAAAAATACTGAGATTATTCATTTCTTAAAAATAAGTCATAGAACAATCATCCGTGACATTAAGGATGTGAAAATACACGTTTAGTCGGGAGTGTGGTTTGAAAAATTAATGAAGATAGCAAAAATAGTGGTAGGATTACAGGGGCATGAGGATAAGCCTTGTTTTCTACAGATTTTAAAGAAATCTTTATAAATTTGTTTTTAAATAATTTAGGTATTGGAGGTAAAAGATGATAGCTAAAATTATAAAAAGAAATGGTTACAAACATATTGAATGGGGGGAAGGGTCTAAAGTTATACCTATTTCCTATAAGGATTTCATAAGACTTCCTTGTGTAAATCCAAGTGGTGGGGACGATGATTTGGCACCCTACTATGATATGACTCTAAGGGAGATGGTGAGGGCATGGGTCAAGGTGAATAGTGACTATGAGTTAAATGTAGAAGTTTTTAATTTTAGTAAAGATAATTTTAGAAGTGCATTAATTGAATTTGTAGAATCGGGTTATGAAGAATTTCCTGTGTTTATGGCGGATTTAGATAATTTTGTTACTTATAAGGAAGTCTGTAGTACTAGGTACGATATCTTTATGGGGTTTTTGAAGGAATTTTCAAGGATTGTAGAGTAGCTTTTAAATAAGATTTGTTGCTACAGTGATGATAAGGGATGAGGGTTATTTTGTTGCAATTACAAGGAGGGGTTTGATGAGAGCTGGGTGTTGTACCATATATGACTGCGAGTTCGACCTATATTATAAAGGGAGAATCAAGGATAAAGTTGTTTATGTAGTAGATGAAGAGGGCAATTATAAAGCAGCAGAAGAATATGTATGTCAGCACATAAGTTTTGATATGGTTCAGTTTTATATAGGTTGCTATGATGAAAGCAATACAGAACCTCAAAAGGATACATCAAAATGGGGATACTTTCTATTGTCCACAGGCGTAATAATTGTTCCTCCTACCTATGATTATGCCTATCCCTTCTATGGCGACCGTGCAAAGGTTAAGAAAAACAACAGATACGGTTTTATAGATCCTGAAGGAAGGGAGGTTGTAGAGATAGTATGGGATGATACAGCTGATGCTTTTCATAAAGCCCTAAGCTGGGTAAAGAAAGAAGATAAGTTTGGCTACATTGATAAAAATGGAGAAGTAATATTATCTCCCCAATTTGAGGTAGCAAAGGAATTTCGATGCCTTGATGTTTTTACTGTACATAGTCAAGAGAAACGTCAATATGCAGCCCTTGTTAAAAAAGACGGAAAATACGGTTATATAGATAAAAAGGGTACATATATCTTTGAGCCTAGCTTTGATGATGCAAAGGAATTTTGGGATATTGGTTATGCTGCAGTAATGGTCCGGGGAAAATGGGGGTTTATTAATGGAAGAGGAGAATTTGTAGTGGCCCTTCAATTTGATGATGTTGGCGGGAGTGATGGCTTTATAACAAGGAAAAACGTCAATAAAGAAAAGACCTTCTTTGGCTACAATGCAGAGGTTGTTAGTTTTTATACTGTTAAGAAGTATAAGCAATGGGGATTACTAACGGATGATTTTGATATTATTATGCCGGAGGATGGAAAACAATACGTAATTCATAGAGGGATGAAAATATATATAAAGGACGGTAAGGTGACAAGCAGGCGGGAACTAAAGAGTCGGTAAGGTGAAAAGAGGAGAATGTATAAATAAAGAATAAAAACCTCAAAAAAACACTTCGGAAATTGTCTTTTAGGTGGAGCTATGGGAGGAAACTAGATATAATCATTGATAGAATAAATCCAGTAGAAGTTAGTTTTCTGCTTGATTTATTGTATTAACTATTGCTTATGATTTCTATAGGTCAATTCTTTGGTACCTACAATACAAAAGGTACTCCAGTAAATTGTTCTACTAGAATAGATGTAAAAAGAAGAAAATCAAAGGTGACATACAATTGGCTTTATGGTGTTGGTAATTATAGTAAAATACAATTAAGGAGGGAGAAAGATATGTTTAATAAAACCTTACGTCAGCTTCTGTTATTTCACATGTTTTATTATAGTGAAGTACTAGAGCCTATAGAAATTAAAAGCTTATTAAAGGTTAGTAATAGAACCATAGCACGAGATCTACATGAATTGCAAAGGGCTGGTCTAATAAATGTAGTATTTTCTAAAAAAGAAAAAGGATATATCCATCAAGATAATCGTTATCCATGTGCTAAGCAGCCACTTGTTTTTTCTGAAAACAAGGCAAATAATAGGCACCTTGAAAAACTAATAAGATTAGCTACTATTATGATTGAGTTAGCAGGCCATACTGAAATCTCCTACTATGATTGTAGTCCTAAAGAACAAGAAACTTGCAGCAGTTGGTATAAAAAGAAATTCCCTAATGTGAGTAAAAGGACTATGCAGAGAGACTTTCAAGAGCTTAGTAAAATAGGCTATGAAATTAGTTATGATTATTTTGAAAGATTATATACTGTTACCTTCCCTCAATCTTTAGAAGCAATAGAAAATTGTCTTAGGTACAAATACAAGGATAGAGAATAAGCATAATTTTTAGGTGCACAGAAGTTTAAATAGTGAATTAGAGAAGGGGAGATTATATGAAAACATATTTTTTTATAAGAAGACATCTACTATTAAATACTAGAGAAAAGACCTTTAACATTTATAAAGATGAAATACTAAAGGAACAGGGAACATATTACGAGGAAGCATTAGAAAGATTACTACAAAAGATAGATGCTATAGAGGGGAGGAATAATAAAATACCTAATAACGGTTACCCCTTGGATATAATAACTCCTCAAGATAGGGCAATATATCATGCAAACTTTGGATTAGTAGTTCTAAATTATGAAAATCAGAACAGGGATAAAGAAGGAGATAACAATTGGGAAAATGGTTTTATAGAAGAACTTCAAAGGATTGAGGGATTTAACCAAAGGGATGTTTATCAAGGGATATATTTAGACCCTTACTTAATGTATCCCCAAGGCTTAACCATCGAAGATCTTCGACAGAATGAAAATCATTTAAACTACATTTTTTACCCAGAGGGTGGGAGATACAAAGGTGAACTTCATAAATATCTATATTTAGATACAATAGTTTTTAAAGGAGAGGAAAGTGATATTGGTAAATGGCATTTTCAGATGAAAGAGATAGAAATCCCTAACCTAGAAGTATCAGAAGAGAAGTGAAGGTAGAAAGGGTCTTGGCCCTTCCGTTGTTGTTTAAAAGCGATAACTTTACATAGTATTATAGGTGTCATGCTTAGGGCATAATAGCTAGAATAGTTAGGTGTCATAATTTTTTCAAAAAAATGTTGACAAGAAGCAATAAATTTGATATAGTAGTAAAAGTCGCCGCTAGCGAAGGGGCGACGGGATAGAAGAAAGTTCGACACAGAAGAAAAAGAAATTAAAAAAAGTGTTGACATAATATAGTGAAGTATGATATAGTAGTTAAGTCGCCGAATGAGGGCGGCAGAAAAAAAGGTCTTTGAAAATTAAACAGTATAGATATTAAGCCAGCAAAATACATCTATCAGTTAATGATAGAACCCAGATATTTTTTATTAAGAGTTTGATCCTGGCTCAGGATGAACGCTGGCGGCGTGCCTAACACATGCAAGTCGAGCGAGGCAAATATCTAACATTGAGTACTTGAGAGATAAGGGAGAAAGAGAGGCAGCGTTAAGCAGGCCTGTAGACCCTTTGTGAGCAAAGGCTAGCTTTACGCCATAAAGTGCCAACACAGGATGAGAATCGAGTATTGAATGTTAGATATTTGCCTAGCGGCGGACGGGTGAGTAACGCGTGGGCAACCTACCTTGTACAGGGGGATAACAGTCGGAAACGATTGCTAATACCGCATAAAGCTATTCTAAGGCATCTTAGAATAGCCAAAGATTTATTGGTACAAGATGGGCCCGCGTCTGATTAGCTAGTTGGTGGGGTAAAGGCCTACCAAGGCGACGATCAGTAGCCGACCTGAGAGGGTGACCGGCCACACTGGAACTGAGACACGGTCCAGACTCCTACGGGAGGCAGCAGTGGGGGATATTGCACAATGGGGGAAACCCTGATGCAGCGACGCCGCGTGAGCGATGAAGGCCTTCGGGTCGTAAAGCTCTGTTTCGAGGGAAGATAATGACGGTACCTCGGGAGGAAGCCCCGGCTAACTACGTGCCAGCAGCCGCGGTAATACGTAGGGGGCAAGCGTTATCCGGAATCACTGGGCGTAAAGGGTGCGTAGGCGGCCAATAAAGTCTAGGGTGAAAGGCTACGGCTCAACCGTAGTAAGCCTTAGAAACTTATTGGCTTGAGTGCAGGAGAGGAGAGTGGAATTCCTAGTGTAGCGGTGAAATGCGTAGATATTAGGAGGAACACCAGTGGCGAAGGCGACTCTCTGGACTGTAACTGACGCTGAGGCACGAAAGCGTGGGGAGCGAACAGGATTAGATACCCTGGTAGTCCACGCCGTAAACGATGAGTGCTAGGTGTTGGGGGTCAAACCTCAGTGCCGCAGCTAACGCATTAAGCACTCCGCCTGGGGAGTACGCACGCAAGTGTGAAACTCAAAGGAATTGACGGGGACCCGCACAAGCAGCGGAGCATGTGGTTTAATTCGAAGCAACGCGAAGAACCTTACCTGGACTTGACATCCTTTTGACCGCTTTTTAACAGAAGTTTTCCCTTCGGGGACAGAAGTGACAGGTGGTGCATGGTTGTCGTCAGCTCGTGTCGTGAGATGTTGGGTTAAGTCCCGCAACGAGCGCAACCCTTGTCTTTAGTTGCCAGCATTTCGGATGGGCACTCTAGAGAGACTGCCGGGGATAACTCGGAGGAAGGTGGGGATGACGTCAAATCATCATGCCCCTTATGTTCAGGGCTACACACGTGCTACAATGGCCGATACAAAGGGCAGCGAAGGAGTAATCTGGAGCGAATCTCATAAAGTCGGTCTCAGTTCGGATTGTGGGCTGAAACTCGCCCACATGAAGTCGGAGTTGCTAGTAATCGCGAATCAGAATGTCGCGGTGAATGCGTTCCCGGGTCTTGTACACACCGCCCGTCACACCACGGGAGTCGGAAGCGCCCGAAGCCAGCTGCTCAACCGTAAGGGGAGAGCTGTCGAAGGTGAAGCCGATGACTGGGGTGAAGTCGTAACAAGGTAGCCGTATCGGAAGGTGCGGCTGGATCACCTCCTTTCTAAGGAGAAATGGCAATACTATACTGTTTAATTTTGAGGGACTTTTGTTTCTCTATAAAGCAAGAACAAAAGTGGGGGCGTAGCTCAGTTGGGAGAGCACCTGCCTTGCAAGCAGGGGGTCAGGAGTTCGACTCTCCTCGTCTCCACCAAAGAATATGGTAGAAAGCACCATGTTTAGAAGATTGACAAAAAGAAAAGAATTTGATAGAATAGTATTCTTGACGATTCTTAAATTGTTCTTTGAAAACTAAACAATGATATGAGAAAAGAAACAAAGCTAAAGTAATTCATCAAAGGTCAAGTTATTAAGGGCAAAGGGTGGATGCCTTGGCACTAGGAGCCGAAGAAGGACGTGGTAAGCTGCGAAAAGCTACGGGAAGCTGCAAGCAAGCATTGATCCGTAGATATCCGAATGGGGAAACCCACTTGGGGTAATGTCCAAGTATCTATTACTGAATTCATAGGTAATAGAAGGTAGACCGGGGGAACTGAAACATCTAAGTACCCCGAGGAAGAGAAAGAAAAATCGATTCCCTCAGTAGCGGCGAGCGAAAGGGGAAGAGCCCAAACCAAGAACTTAAGTTTTTGGGGTTGCGGACATTTTCATTAAGAAGATTGGTAAGTGTAGTTGAAGAGAGTTGGAAAACTCCACCGTAGAGGGTAAAAGTCCCGTAAGCGAAACACTGAAAATCTTTGAGAATGATCCAGAGTACCACGGGACACGTGAAACCCTGTGGGAAGCAGGGGGGACCACCCCCCAAGGCTAAATACTACCTAGTGACCGATAGCGCATAGTACCGTGAGGGAAAGGTGAAAAGAACCCCGGAAGGGGAGTGAAAAAGAACCTGAAACCTTTTGCCTACAAGCTGTGGAAGCGCTATATATGCGTGACCGCGTACTTTTTGTAGAACGGGCCAACGAGTTATGGTATGTAGCAAGGTTAAGTACTTCAGGTACGGAGCCGAAGGGAAACCGAGTCTTAATAGGGCGATTAGTTACATGCTATAGACCCGAAACCGTGCGATCTACCCATGGGCAGGATGAAGCGGAAGTAAAATTTCGTGGAGGTCCGAACCAGTTGACGTTGAAAAGTCATTGGATGACCTGTGGGTAGCGGAGAAATTCCAATCGAGCTCGGAGATAGCTGGTTCTCGCCGAAATAGCTTTAGGGCTAGCCTTGAAATGAGAGTGACGGAGGTAGAGCACTGAATGGTCTAGGGGCCTTCACCGGTTACCAAAACCTATCAAACTCCGAATGCCGTTAACTTATTTTCAGGAGTCAGACTACGAGTGATAAGATCCGTGGTCAAGAGGGAAAGAACCCAGATCATCAGCTAAGGTCCCAAAGTATACGTTAAGTGGGAAAGGATGTGGAGTTGCACAGACAACCAGGATGTTGGCTTAGAAGCAGCCACTCATTTAAAGAGTGCGTAATAGCTCACTGGTCGAGTGATTCTGCGCCGAAAATGTCCGGGGCTCAAACGTATCACCGAAGCTATGGGAATAGAAATATTCGGTAGGCGAGCATTCTATGTGGGTTGAAGCTATACCGTAAGGAGTAGTGGACTGCATAGAAGAGAGAATGTTGGCATGAGTAACGAGAGGTAGGTGAGAATCCTACCCGTCGAAAACCTAAGGTTTCCTGAGGAAGGTTCGTCCGCTCAGGGTTAGTCGGGACCTAAGCCGAGGCAGAAATGCGTAGGCGATGGACAACAGGTTGAGATTCCTGTACCACCTAGAATCGTTTGAGAGATGGGGTGACACAGAAGGATAGGTTGAGCCCACCGTTGGTTGAGTGGGTCTAAGCCAGTAGGGAGCTAAGACAGGCAAATCCGTTTTAGCATAATCCTGAGAGGTGATGGGGAGCGAAAAACAAGTAGCGAAGCAACTGATTCCACACTGTCGAGAAAAGCCTCTATTGAGAAACTAGGTGCCCGTACCGCAAACCGACACAGGTAGGTGAGGAGAGAATCCTAAGACGAGCGGGAGAACCATTGTTAAGGAACTCGGCAAAATGACCCCGTAACTTCGGGAGAAGGGGTGCCGAAGGGTGTGAAGGCTATACGCTGTAAGCACACTTCGGTCGCAGAGAACAGGCCCAAGCGACTGTTTAGCAAAAACATAGGTCTCTGCAAAGTCGAAAGACGACGTATAGGGGCTGACGCCTGCCCGGTGCTGGAAGGTTAAGGGGAAGTGTTAGCGCAAGCGAAGCACAGAACTTAAGCCCCAGTAAACGGCGGCCGTAACTATAACGGTCCTAAGGTAGCGAAATTCCTTGTCGGGTAAGTTCCGACCCGCACGAAAGGCGTAACGATTTGGGCGCTGTCTCAACAATGGACCCGGTGAAATTGTAATACCAGTGAAGATGCTGGTTACCTGCGACAGGACGGAAAGACCCCGTGGAGCTTTACTGCAGCTTGACATTGGATTTTGGTACTAGATGTACAGGATAGGTGGGAGACTGAGAACCTAGGACGCCAGTCTTGGAGGAGTCGATGTTGGGATACCACTCTTGTAGTACTGAAGTTCTAACCATGAACCATGATCTGGTTTTGGGACACTGTCAGGCGGGCAGTTTGACTGGGGCGGTCGCCTCCTAAAAAGTAACGGAGGCGCTCAAAGGTTCCCTCAGCACGGTCGGAAATCGTGCAAAGAGTGCAAAGGCATAAGGGAGCTTGATTGCGAGACCAACAAGTCGAGCAAGGACGAAAGTCGGACTTAGTGATCCGGTGGTACCGAGTGGAAGGGCCATCGCTCAACGGATAAAAGCTACCCCGGGGATAACAGGCTTATCTCCCCCAAGAGTCCACATCGACGGGGAGGTTTGGCACCTCGATGTCGGCTCATCACATCCTGGGGCTGAAGTAGGTCCCAAGGGTTGGGCTGTTCGCCCATTAAAGTGGTACGCGAGCTGGGTTCAGAACGTCGTGAGACAGTTCGGTCCCTATCCGTCGCAGGCGTAGGAAATTTGAGAGGAGCTGTCCTTAGTACGAGAGGACCGGGATGGACGTACCGCTGGTGTACCAGTTGTCTTGCCAAAGGCACCGCTGGGTAGCTATGTACGGAAGGGATAAGTGCTGAAGGCATCTAAGCACGAAGCCCCCCTCAAGATAAGATTTCCCATCACGCAAGTGAGTAAGACCCCAGAAAGACTATCTGGTAGATAGGTCGGAGGTGTAAGTGCAGTAATGTATTAAGCTGACCGATACTAATAGGTCGAGGACTTGACCAAAAATAACTCATACATTGTTTAGTTTTGAGGGAACAATCCTTCAAAAGAATATCGTGACAATAGCGAAGGGGTCACACCTGTTCCCATACCGAACACAGCAGTTAAGCCCTTCAGCGCTGATGGTACTTGGCGGGAAGCTGCCTGGGAGAGTAGGTCGTTGCGATATAGAAGTTCCAGAGTAGCTCAATGGTGGAGCACCCGGCTGTTAACCGGTAGGTTGGAGGTTCGAGTCCTCTCTCTGGAGCCAAAACAAAATGCCGAAGTGGCGGAACTGGCAGACGCACAGGACTTAAAATCCTGCGGTCCTTCAAGATCGTACCGGTTCGATTCCGGTCTTCGGCACCACTATGAAAAACATCGCGGGGTAGAGCAGTTGGTAGCTCGTCGGGCTCATAACCCGGAGGCCACAGGTTCAAGTCCTGTCCCCGCAACCATTTTGGCCCCTTGGTCAAGCGGTTAAGACACCGCCCTTTCACGGCGGTAACAGGGGTTCGATTCCCCTAGGGGTCACCAAAAAAAATGGGCGCATAGCTCAGCTGGGAGAGCACCTGCCTTACAAGCAGGGGGTCACAGGTTCAAGTCCTGTTGCGCCCACCAAAAGTAGATGAATAAAATCTTTGATCTTGTGTTGGTCACTTACTTAGCATTTTGCAACACATTTCAATGATTTATTTATGTAAAATGTATTGTGAAAAAGCTAACAACATTATAAAACACATGCTGGTGTAGCTCAGTTGGCCAGAGCAGCTGATTTGTAATCAGCAGGTCGCGGGTTCGAATCCCATCACCAGCTCCATTAATTAGAAATACTGGAGGGGTTCCCGAGTGGCCAAAGGGGGCAGACTGTAAATCTGTTGTCAACGACTTCGAAGGTTCGAATCCTTCTCCCTCCACCATAATATATATCACACATGCGGGTGTGGCGGAATTGGCAGACGCACTAGACTTAGGATCTAGCGGGCGACCGTGGGGGTTCAAGTCCCTCCACCCGCACCAATTATATAAAAATTAGTATTTAGTATGCGGAAGTGGCTCAGTGGTAGAGCATCGCCTTGCCAAGGCGAGGGTCGCGGGTTCGAGTCCCGTCTTCCGCTCCATTTTTATGCTATAAGTAGGTGGTCGATTTAGATCGTGTACTTATTTTATGTATAAACATATATGGTGGGTGTAGTCAAGTGGTTAAGACACAGGATTGTGGCTCCTGCATGCGTGGGTTCGAATCCCATCATCCACCCCATATAAAAGAAGCATAATTAAATAACAATGGGATATAGCCAAGTCGGTAAGGCAACGGACTTTGACTCCGTCATCCGCAGGTTCGAGTCCTGCTATCCCAGCCATATTAAGATCCATTAGCTCAGTCGGTAGAGCACCTGACTTTTAATCAGGGTGTCCCGCGTTCGAGTCGCGGATGGATCACCAAAACAAGGCGGCATAGCCAAGTGGTAAGGCAGAGGTCTGCAAAACCTTTATTCCCCAGTTCAAATCTGGGTGCCGCCTCCAAAAAAATGCGCTCATAGCTCAGCTGGATAGAGTGTCTGACTACGAATCAGAAGGTCGGGAGTTCGAATCTCTCTGGGCGCACCAGTAATTAAAACACTTACAGGATTTTATCTTGTAGGTGTTTTTTTAGTTTATAGCCTACTTGATCTCTTAATTAAGTAAAAAAACTGTAGCTAAGCTTTATATGCTATGAAATTCATAACGAATATAATCGGTTTTTATCTCTAGGAATTTTAGCTGCTTTACTGGAAAAAAACGAAGACATGAACCATGATCTTCAGGCCTATAAGTAATAGTTACTTCTTCATTGATCCCTAAATGTCTAGCCAATCTAATGGATTGTCCATAAGTTGCCATAACAGTCATATTAGAACTTGATGGAAACATGCAGTGACAATTAGGAGAATTTCCTATTGAATGGAAGTTATAAATAAAATGAACTTTGTATTGTAATGTATTACCTAATTTTTCAGCACCAGCAAAGACAACATCATAACGATTTTTGTCAGAATTAGAGTGGAGGATAGTAGAACCTAAGAAAGCCTCTTTCTCCCACTTATAGTAGTTTTGACTCATGACATCACTCCTAAATTATTAAATAGATATTTTGACTAGTAAGATATATATTATTGGGTTTCTTCCCCCATGCTTTTTATTATATTATTCAATAGTAAATTTGATTTCTATTGAGTAATCAAATTTACCTAGTACTAGCACTAGTAGGTAATTTTGATATCTATAAGAAAAAAAGATGCAGTCCTACTATTAAGGCGTTACCCTAACACAGTTATTACCAAAATTCTCTTGAACTGTCATTTTGTTAATGCTAAGATTCTTCGACTCCGCTTTGCTTCACTCAGGACGATAAGCTATGGTTTAAGTTAACGCTAATAATTTGACACTTAAAGTCAGTAGCTAAAAACTAAAACGTATGATAAAATTTATAAAAGGTTTATATAAAAATTTGAAAAAGATTATAAGTAGGAGATGGGAATATGACAAAGCAGAATACAAGCCAACAGGATATAAAAAACATATTAGAAACCATACCTAATGATACTGTTATTGGGGAATTTTCAGGAAGGGATAGTGTAGCAGCTATTCTAAAAGCCTTAGAGGATGCTTCTATTCAACATATCTTACCAGTTGCTTCCCTTGCACCTACAGAATATGGGGATTTTCAAAGTTTAGAGAAAAATTATCAACAGCTAGTAATAAGAGTAAAGGATTTATACGGTGAAGATAAAACAATCTTTCCCTTAATTTATTACAGTAATCCTGACTTATGGAGTATAATTAATGGTAGGTTCGTAAACGATATTCATAGAAAATTTGATTTCTATAGTCCCTGTATAGGGTGCCATGCATATTTTCATTTACTAAGGGTTCCTATGGCTTTAAAGTTAGGTAAAAAGATTATTTCTGGGGAACGAGAAAGTCATGATGGTAGAATTAAAATAAATCAACTATCCAGTAGTCTTTCTGCCTATAAAAAAATTACTGAGCATTTTGGGGTAGAGCTTTTAATTCCTCTAAGATATATGGAGGATGGAGATGAAGTGGAGAAGTTAATAGGCTGGGAATGGCAAGAGGGTAAGGATCACCCCAGCTGTGTCTATAGTGGGAACTATAAGGATATACATGGTAGGACTATCTATGATGAAGAAAAAATTCAGGCTTATTTAAAAAATTTTCTATATCCTGTATGTATCCAGCTAGGTGAAGTGATTTTAAAGGTAGAAAATCCAAATAAAAGTGAGATGGTGGAGGCTTTAAAGAGGATAGGTGATACATGGTGAAGACGATAGTATTGCTTTTGGATGGTTTAGGAGATAGACCTCAAAAAGAACTAAATGGAAAAACCCCTCTTGAGGCTGCAAATACACCTAATTTAGATATATTATGTCAACAGGCTGAAACAGGAATGATGATACCTTGGCGGCAGGGGGTTCCATTAGGAACTGAAGTTGCACATTTTATTCTCTTTGGATATGAGATAAAGGATTTTCCAGGTAGGGGGATTATTAATGCTCTATCTAGAAATTTTTTTTTAGAGGAAGATGCTGTCTATATGGTAACTTCCTGGGCCTATGTTGAAGAAAAAGAAGGACTGTTTATTAAGGAGAGATGGACGAAGGATATATCCCTAGAAGAAATAATGGCATTAAAGGAAGTTTTGCCAAGGGAAATAGAAGGTGTTACCCTCCAATGGGACTATTCTATCGGACCCCATGGGGTATTGAAGCTGAAGGGGGATAGTATCAGCAGTGAAATTTCTGACAGTGATCCCTTCTATGATCAAGGGTATGTCATGGCGATAGAAGCCTTTGAGACAAATGCCAGTAATGCTGAACACACAGCCAAGGTTTTAAATAGGTATTTAAGGGAGAGTTATGCCTACCTTAAGCACCATCCCATCAACCTTGATAGAGTACATAAGGGAAAGCAACCAGCCAACTTTCTTCTAACGAAGTGGGCAGGGCGAAAGCCTAACTTAAGACCTTTTGAGGAAAAACATGGCATGGAGGGTTGTATTGTTGGTTCTAGTCAACTAATGCTAGGGATTTCAAAGCTACTAGGAATGGATTATATAAACTATAAAGATCTTAAAGAGGGTGTAGATTTAGCCCTAAATAGTGACTATGAATTCATTCATCTTCATACGAAGACACCGGACGAGGCAGCCCACACAAAAAATCCCCACAATAAAGTGAAGGTACTAGAAGAAATTGATGGTTACTTAAAGCCATTAGTTGATGCTGCATTAAAGGAAGACCTTCTTTTAGTCGTCACTGGTGACCATACCACCCCTAGTTCTGGAGAAATGATTCATTCTGGAGAGTCTTTGCCAATTATGTTTATTGGGAAAAATGTGAGAGTGGACGATGTGAAGACCTTTGGAGAAAGAAGCTGTTCAAAGGGAAGTATTCGTATGGAGGGGTGTGATCTTATACAAATGATTTTAAATCTTACGGAAAGAGCACTTTTTTATAATTTCCGACCGGGAGCTAGAAGATTGAATCATATACCTAAGACAATAAAAAAATTAAAGTTATAGTTATCTTAAATAATAAACCCCCACCTACTACAGGAGGGGATTTTCTTTTATGAAATTATCATCGATAGAGAATCTTGTTTTACGATGGATTGAAAAGTATTGTTTCTATAAATTATAGGAGATACCTCCCTAGACACAATAGCCTGTATCAAATCCTTCTCATCCCTAATGCCATCAGGAAACAAAGTGGCACACTGTCCTATTTGATGAATATGGTGGGCATCGCTTCCTCCTAAGGCAGGTAGGTTAAGCTCTTGGGCAAGATAATATGCTAAGGTATTATACTGGGACTTGGTAGTACCGTTAAAGGCTTCAATTCCTCGAAAACCTCGTAAACTTCTATTGTAATTTCCCGTGGCTCTGTTGCTTGGTCTAAAAGGATGGGCACTAATGGCTACTCCTTTACTTTTTTCCACCAATTTCAGCAATTCATCAGCATGAAGCTTTTCTTTTGGGAGGTGATCTAGTCCAAAGACCAACATATCACCTTCATAGGTTAAAATCTCTGCCCCAACAATTATTAAAAAATCTCGTTTTTTAGCTATATTATGGGCTTTATCCATTAAATCATTACTATCATGATCTGTAATACATATGCCGTCAAGGCCCATCTCTTTAGCCCTGTCTATTATTTCATCTAGAGCAATATGACTATCATTAGAATAGGTTTTTTCATGTATATGGATATCAATAAACATAGCTTCAACCCCAGTTTAAGTTATTGTTTGTATATATTTTATTGTATTGCATTATTATTGTACTTTGTTTTATTAAAATTTGCTAATTGAAATCTTTTATATAATATATTTTTTTGATTTGATTTTTCTATAGGACTATTTAATATTTTTCTAATAGTTCTTATGGTATAATACACAAGGAAAATCGTCATAATGATCTATGGCATTGAAGCAGTTTAGGCTACCTTTTTTTATTGTTTAATAGTAGCGATTTTAGAGATAGATTTATAGGATCTTTCAAAAGCCCAGGATAGTTTTGGATATCCTTATTTTGTATAGTATTGAAAATAAATCCCTGTAAATAATAATGGCTAAGGAACAAATATTTATTAATGAGGTGAATTACTTGAATAAAAAAAAGTTATTAGATCCTAAAGCGGCAAAAGCTATAGAAGAGTTTAATGCAGAAATGGGTACTGAAATAGGACATGTAGATAAATCTCAGGATGGTGATTTTATATATGTACATAGTGGAGATCCCATCTCTAGAGAAATAATCGAGGAAGCAGAAAGACAATTTGCCAACAGAAACAAGGAAGAGTAGAATTTCTACTCTTTTTTATTTTGGCACGAATATTGCTATAAAGTAATATGAAGCACTATTAAACTATATCCTATTTTTTATTTTATCAAATAAAAGAAAAAACACAGAATATGATGGGTAAATATTTTTTAACTTTATTATTGGATTCTCAATCAAGTGTTTATCGTTGAATTCTTTATAACCAATCCTATGGTTTTTAGGTGTAGCTTATGGTACATCTATTAGTTTTGGAATTATTTAATTATTATTGGAGTAGTTATGATACTAAACAAAAAGTATCATAACCTACAGTCATGTGTAGGAAGTAATACTATTGTTAATACACAACTGGATTGGAGGTGTATTGCTATTACCTTAGGAGCTATAATTATATCTATAGTTTTCTATTACTTTATTCATAGTATTTAGCCTATAAAATCTTATGTATTGGTGAATAATTAGATATGTTGATTGTACAGTATATGAGGAAAATAAAGTTCTTCAATAATAGATAGCTGTTTTACCTGAAGACAGAAATGGTATAAATGGTATAATGGTATAAATAGTACAGAAATGAAAATGGATAAAATGAGGTGAGTTATTTGAATTATGAACAAAGATTATTTTTAAAAAACTTTATTCAACAGCCTAGTATAGTAGGTTCGTTAGTACCAAGTTCAAAGTATTTATGTCTTAGTATGCTGAAACATATTAATTTTGAAAGCTGTAAATGTATTGTGGAGTACGGAGCCGGAACGGGTATATTTACAAAACAAATAGTTAGTAAAAAGAAAAAAGATACTACGTTTATATCCTTCGAATTGAATAAGAATTTGTTTGACATAGTAAAAACCCTACATGATCCTGAGAATAATGTTTATATAATAAACGATTCTGCTGAGAATTTGATAAATTACTTAGTGAAGCAAGGTATTGGAGAAGTGGACTTTGTTATCTCTGGCTTACCCTTTGCAGTTTTATCCAAGGAGGTAAGTCAGAAGATACTTACTAATACTTACCAAACACTTAGTGAGAGAGGGAAATTTGTAACGTTCCAATACTCATTACAGTTCCTAAACATTTTAAAAGGGGTGTTTCCAGAAGTTAAGCTAGGAATTCAACTATTCAACATACCTCCAGCTTTTATTTATCAGTGTAAAAAATAACTTTTAACCTTACTATAATTTGTGACAAGTGAAACACACATAATTAAAGTTAAATTTTAATATACACGGTCTATGGTTTCGCTCATTCTTTTAATTAAGAAATAAATTAAAAGAATATTCCAAAAACAGGAAGTTTAGCCAAAAAAAATTCTTTAATTAATTTATAGTTTAAGGAAGGTATTATATGGTCAGGTGTAGAATTTTATAAATATTCAAAAAAATGAGGAATGGGGGGATGGAAATGCAAATCAATCAAATAGCAGCACAAATACCACCAGATGTTTTAGAAGAACTAAAAAAATATGAATATAGCTATATTAAAGATACTGAATGTACCAGTTGCCAATACACAGGAGTAATGGGTTTGAAACGAAAAGTTTCCGCTTGCAAACCTATAACAATTTGGATTGCTACAATCATTGGAGCGCTTATGATCATTGCTTTTTTGAATACTCCTATAGGTATCATTATTTTTTGTGTATATGGAGTAATATTTACAGAAATGTTAGCACACTTTACAAGGTTTCAAATAGTATGCCCAAAATGTGATGCTGAACAAGTGGTTAAGCCTAGCTAGATATGTAATATAAAAAATAGATATATAAGTTGTAGTAATTAAGTTGTAAAAGTTTTACGGCAACTTATATATTGAAAAAGAATGGATAAAAATCATATCCATTCTTTTTTCTTTTTTGTGCAACAGGCGGTCGCATACTCATAGGCCATAGCCTATGGAATTTTAGGTATTAAGAACAGCGATAACGTTACTACGTATAGTAAAAATGAATCGGGAGTGTGAAAACTTAAAAATTCTCGAAGATGAAAGACCTTCCCTAAAGGTGCCGATACAACCTAGAAGTCTAGGATAGAGCAACATCTAATACTGCAATCGGTTGCTTTCGATAAATTTGTGAAAAAAGTCATTTGCTTGTTGACACTATATAATACAACATGTATAATACCTATATACATCTAATATTCAGATATATCTGTTTTTTCAGACAGGATTTTCTTTAGTGTACACTATGCTATGTTTTATTTGAAACTCAGTGATTTCAAGTTGTTTATGATTTTAATTATTAAATCAAAATAGATATTTCCAATATAATTTCTATGTTTATCTATTTTATTTGGAGGTGGAGCCTTTATTGATTATTAAGAAAATTAAGTTTTAAAAATAAAATTTATAAAAAATGGGGGTATTAAAATGAAAAAGTTAGTAAGTATATTGTTGGTATTGGTAGTATTATTAGTTGCTGCAACAGGATGCAGCAATAATTCTACAACTGATACATCCAACAGCGGAGATACAAGTGCAGAAGGAAGCAAAGATCCAATTATAATTAAATATGGTTTGATCGCACCAGAGTCCCATTCACAAACTCAAGCAGCTATTAAATTTGGAGAATACATAGAAAAAGAATCCCAGGGAGAACTGAAGTTAGAAGTGTATCCCAATGCTTTACTAGGTGGAGATGTCCAGTTGACAGAGGCGGTAGCTTTAGGAACGATTCAAATGGCACTACCTGCAACTTCTACATTGGTTATGTACTCTCCTATGTTTGGTGCATTGGACATGCCATTTATGTTTTCAGATACTGAAAAAGCATTTGAGGCACTTGAAGGAGAAGTTGGTCAATTGTTAAATAAGGAACTTGAAAGAGTTGGAATCAAAAACGCAGGATATAGTTTTAATGGTGTGAGAAATATAACAAACAATGTAAGACCTATCACAGAACCAGATGACCTGAGGGGTGTAAAAATGAGGGTTATGGAAAGTCCAATATTTATAGATATGTTTACTTTACTAGGAACCAATCCTACGCCTATAAGTTTCGGAGAACTATTTACAGCATTGCAACAAAAAACTGTTGATGGACAAGAAAATGCTGCATCTTTGGTATATGATTCTAGATTTCAAGAGGTGCAAAGCTATATGAGTCTGACGAAACACGTTTATGGTTTCTGTGCAAATATAATAAATAAAGATTTTTATAACGGATTATCAGATGAGCATAAAGCAATTATTGACGAGGGTGCTAAGATATGGTTGGTTGATTGGCAGATAGCGGAAGAAGATGGTAATGATGCTAACTACATTCAGAAGTTAATAGATGATGGCATGGAGATTAATGAAATTTCTGAAGAAAATCATAAAAAGTTTGCGGATGCTGTAGCACCGATGTATGAAAAGTATAGAGACCAAATGGGTGATGAAATATTTAATTTATTAGAAGAGTATAGATAGAAATTTAATTAACATAGACTGAACTTAAAAGAAGTTGTAAGCAGATTTGCATCTTGATTGTTTTTTATATAGGCATAGATGTGTGGAGAAGCCTATAAATAGATTGTCATGTATTCCCCCCCGGAACTTAGATAAGAGATAGTTTAAAGTTTATAGCTTAATAAGGTGCATAAATGTAAGCTTCATACAATGTTCTTTTAAGGTACTTGTTTTCCCTTTTGGGTTTGCCTCAGTGATAGTATTAAAGCTCAAAAGGGAAAAACACTTTTCATTACTTGTATAAACTACAGTATTAAGTTTGGAGATGCTTTGAAGATTGTGTAAAATACAGTAATGTTAAAATTAAAGTGCAAAAAATACATAAAATTTTAACAAAACTTTAATTATTGAGAAGGTGAGTATATGAAAAATATTCTTGAAAAAATAATAAACTTTTATAATAAGGCAGAAGAGTACATATTGGTTGTAAGTCTAGCTTTTACAGTAATATTAGTATTTATTCAAGTTGTTATGAGATATATATTTAATCAATCTCTTTCATGGAGTGAAGAATTATGTAGATATATTTTTGTTTGGCAAGTTTGGCTAGGTGCTAGTTTGGGATTTAGGACCAATAACCATATTGCTATTGAGATGATCTATGATAAGTTGAAGGGTAAAAGTAAGATTATATATAGTTTAGTAAGCAATAGTATTACGTTAGCTTTTAATATATTTCTAGTTAGGTATGGGTTTCAGTTAGTAGAAACGATGATTACTAGAGGCACAGTTTCCTCAGGAATGAGAATGCCTTTATATATTGTGTATCTAAGTGTTCCGGTAAGCTCTTTAGCCATAGTATTTAGAATAATTGGAAAGATGTATAATGATGCTAAAGGATTCATACCAATAAAATCTGAAGGGAGTAAAGTTTAATGGAAGCTACTATATTTTTATTTTCTTCATTTTTTATTTTATTATTTTTAGCGATACCGATAGGATATGCCATTGGTGTTGCTACGTTATTAACTATGATGAATTTTTCAAACATCCCATTAATAATGATTAGCCAAAATGCCGTAAGTGGGATTGACTCATTTCCTTTGATGGCAATACCCTTCTTTATTTTTGCTGGAAATATAATGAGTACAGGTGGGGTTGCAAAGCGTCTTATAGAGTTTTTTAACTTATTATTGAGAAAAAGAACCGGTGCTTTAGGAATGGTAACAATCGTGGCTTGTATGTTCTTTGCAGCTATTTCTGGTTCAGCGATGGCGACTACAGCAGCAATCGGGGGTTTTATGATACCCGAAATGGAAAAAAGAGGTTATAGTAAAGCCTACAGTGCTTCTTTGGCTGCAGCAGCCGGTACGATAGGTGTCATTATTCCTCCGAGTATACCTTTTGTATTATATGGTGTTGTTACAGGAAATTCCATTAGCGATCTGTTCATAGCGGGGATGATACCAGGAATATTAATGGGTTTAGCACTAATGACTGTTAATTATGTTGTATCTAAGAAAAATGGCAATCTAGGAGATAAAAATGCACCGTCTTTATCCCTAAAAGAATTCTTAAAAGCTTTTAATGATGCAATATGGGCCATTCTAACCCCTGTAATTATCTTAGGAGGAATTTATGGAGGAGTTTTTACACCAACAGAAGCAGCTGTTGTAGCATGTGTATATGCAACTATTGTCAGCGTTGTTATATATAAAGAGTTAACGTTTAAACAACTCTACAAAACTTTATTCACCAGTATGGAAGTCAATGGTACTACTGTATTTATGGTGGGGCTTTCAACTGTATTCGCAACCTTTTTAACCATGGAACAAATACCAGCGATGTTAGCTGAGGCAATCCTCAATCTTACATCCAATAAAATAATTGTACTATTATTAATAAATATTTTGCTATTAGTGGTAGGGTGTTTTATCGATAATATACCTGCTACGATAATATTAGCACCAATATTATTGCCAGTAGTAAGGCAGCTAGGCATGAGTGCTACACAATTCGGGGTTATGTTGACTTTGAACTTAGCCATTGGATTTGTAACCCCCCCTTATGGAATCAACCTATTTGTAGCTCAAGCTGTAGCTGGTGTGAAAATGGAACAAATGGTTAAATACATCAAGTGGCTAATCCTAGCATTATTTATTGTATTAGTGCTTACTACGTATTTTGAACCAACAACTATGTTTTTAGTAAAACTTTTTAAAGGTTAAGTGTTTCACTATAGAATGGAGCTGATAAAATGCCTATATTGCTTGAAGAAGATTCAAATATTCTTCTACCAAAGATGCATAAGGTTAGACAAATTTTTGAAAAGGAAGGGTTAGAAGATATTGAAAGTATCATAACTTCTGAAGCGAAAAAAGAATCTATTGTATCTATTATCAAACCAGGGCAGAAGGTTGCAGTTGCTGTAGGAAGTAGAGGCATAAAAAATTTAAAAGAAATAGTAAAACTAACAATAGATAATATAAAAGCAATGGGAGCAAATCCCTATATAATTTCTGCAATGGGAAGTCATGGCGGAGGAACGGAGAAGGGTCAAAGAGAAATACTTTATGGTTATGGGATCAATGAAGAAGATATGGGGGTACCGGTAATTACAAAAACAGATGTTGTTCATCTTGGCAAGACAAAAAAAGGTATTAACGTGTACTTTGATAAGACAGCATATGAAGCTGATGTAGTGGTGCCTATAAATAGAATAAAGCTGCATACAGATTTTGTTGCAGACATACAGAGTGGACTATGTAAAATGTTAGTTATAGGGCTAGGAAATCATATAGGTTGCTCCGCTATTCATGAGGAAGAATTTGAATTCTTTGGAGAAATCATCAAAGAAGCTGCTTCAATGATAATGGCAAAGGCAAAGATTGGATTTGGTGTAGCAATATTAGAGAATGCCTATGATAAAACATCAAAAATTGAATTTATCCCTGCTAAAGAGCTAATTCCTAGAGAAATTGAGTTAGTTAAAATTGCTAAAAAGAACATGCCAATACTGATGATTCCTAAAATAGATATATTAATTGTGGAGGAAATAGGTAAAAACATCTCGGGTGCAGGATATGATCCAAATATATTAGGAAAAAGTTATATTTTAAAAGACTTTGTTTTAGAAGTTCCTGAGATAAATAAAATGATCTTATTAGATATATCGGAAGAATCCCATGGCAATGCCATAGGTATGGGAATATTTGATATTATAACAAAGAAAGTATTTGAACAATTAGACTTTGAGTCAATTTATACAAACGGAATAGCTATTAAGTGTATTGATGATTGCAAAATACCTTTGATAGCTAAAAATCAAGATGAGGCTATAAAAATAGCCATTAAAGTACTTAGGGGAGTAGATAAAAAGAATTTAAAAATTGTAAAAATTAAAAACACCCTAGAGTTGGAATATATCGAGGTTTCAGATGCATTATTAGAATATGTAAAAAGTGATAGTAGGTTGGAATTAGGTTCATTCGATCTATGATCTTATAATAATTCTTTGATATCTAAGCAGTAGTTATTATAAGACTAACTGCTCTGGTTGTAGGAATGATCCTTGAGTCCTGGTAAATCACCTTGGGCTTTATACAATATGAGGAGGGTGCGTAATGAAGTTAACGAAAGAACAACAGGATATGCTAGATGGTAAATATGGTGAAGGTACAGCTATTGCGATGAAAATTCAAGTAGCTATTGGCGAATCCTTTGATGCAAACAGGCTAGTACCAATAACTAGAGCACATGTTGCTTTAAGTAATCAAGAAGCAGACTTATGGTTTGCAGAAAAATTATTAAATGCAGGTGCAAAATGTAGAGTTGCTCCAACCGTCAATCCAGGATTTTGTTTATCATTTTTTAAAAATAAAGAGATGGTTTCTGAAAAGGATGCAGAATTAATGCAAAAAACCCATGATGCTTATCAGGGATTAGGAGCAGTTTTAAGCTATAACTGTACACCATATATAGATACGAATGTACCTAACTATGGGGAAGTAATTGCATTCTCAGAGTCAAGTGCGACTCCGTATGTAAATTCAATTTGGGGTGCAAGAAGCAATAGAGAGGGAGCAAACAGTGCGCTTTGCGCAGCTATTACTGGGTTTGTACCTGAATATGGACTGCTATTTGATGAAAATAGGAAAGGGGATATCTTAGTAGAAGTAAAGGCAGATATAAAGACAGATTTTGATTACCATATACTAGGTATGCTTGGGAAAAAAATAGGAAAAGGAATTCCTGTATTTGTAGGATTACCTAAATATATCTCGAAAGAAGCCTTAAGAAATTTAGGCGCTGAATTAAACACCTCTGGTGCGTATGGAATGTACCATATAGTAGGTTTCACTCCTGAAGCACCAACGGTAGAGGCTGCCTTTGGTGGAAAAGCACCGAAAAGAAAAGTTACCATCACTAATGAAGATATGAAAGCTATTCTAGAAGAAATCTCACTAGAAGGAAACAGAGAAATCGATTTTGTCATGTTTGGTTGCCCTCATTTTACCTTAGAAGAAGTTAAACATATTTCGGAAAGAATAGAGGGTAAAAAACTAAAAAAAGAAATGTGGATACTTACATCAAGCCATGTTAAAGAAATGGCTGAAAGAATGGGGTTAGATAAAATAATTTTAGAGTCGGGGGGATTTATCGTACCAGATACTTGTCCAGACCAACCCTGTTGGAGACACTTAAATGGGAAAATAGGCGTAACAGAGTCACCGAAGTGTGCATACTATCCACAAAGACGAGGTATACATTTTGTAATTAGAGACTTAGATACTTGTATAAATGCTGCAATAACAGGCGAGGTGAATTAAATGGAAAATAAAAAATTTAGTTGTCATAAAATATCAGAAGGTGTTGCGGAAGCTGAAGCAATTCTATCAAAAGACGATATCATGTTCTATCTAATAGAACCAGAAACCGGTAAGGTTATTGAACAAGCTCATGATTTAGAAGGACGATCAATAGCACAAAAGATATTGATTTTTCCTAGTGGAAAAGGAAGTTCAGTAGTACAGGCAGATGGCTTATATCAACTTAATCAAAGAGAGAATGCACCGAAGGCTATGATTATACAACATCCTGAAACTGTACTTGTGTCAAGTGCAATTATCATGGAAATTCCAATGGTAGATAAAGTAGACCCAGAATTTTATAAAATAGTAAAGGATGGAGATAGAATTAGAGTAGATGCAGATAATGGAACGATAGAAATAATTGGATGATTTTAGAGATTAAAATAGCAATACTAGGACTTTTAGGACTTACTAAAATTTAACCTGATGCTACAATTCATCATGCTACAATTCATCCCCAGCCTTTATAGGTGGGGATGAATTGTAGTGTCTTGAGGAATATCCGAATATATGTTATGATGTATATGATCAGTCATATATCATATAAAGAAGGTGTACTCATGGAACTAGATAATAATAACCACTCGGTATTCTTGATGTATTATCATCTTATTATGGTGGTGAAATACAGACGTAAAGTAATAGACTATGCTATCTCTGAAAAGTTGAAAGCAATATTTGTGAGAATTTCTTCAAATTATAATATCAGCATGCAAGAATGGAACCACGAGACAGATCATGTGCACATTTTCTTCAAGGCACATCCTAACTCAGAACTATCAAAATTCATCAATGCCTATAAAAGTGCAAGTTCGAGGTTAGTCAAAAAAGAGTTTCCTGACATACGAAAAAAGCTGTGGAAAGAATACTTTTGGTCAAAGAGTTTCTGCTTATTAACCACTGGGGGAGCACCTGGAGAAGTTATAAAAAGATATATCGAAAGCCAAAGTGAAAAACTATGAACAAAGCCTATAAATATCCAGTGTATCCTAATAAAAAGCAAGAAGAACTCATCAAGAAAACTTTTAGATGAAAGTCTACCAATGAGAATAGCTTTGGTATACTGAGAACATTTTAAGAATACAAGCTAAAAGAACAGGGAAAACAGCTGGTAGTCATTGACAAATGGTATCCCTCCAGAAAACTTTGCGGATTCTGTGCTACAGTGAATAGTCGATTTATCCTTAAAGAAGGGGTTTGGACTTGTGTATAGAGTGATGCAATAGATAGAGACCTAAACGCTGCAATCGATATCAAAAATGAAGGATGTAGAATTCTTGGGGTAGCTTAGTATATAGGAAAAAACCGTTGGGCAAATGGGGATAGCTTGGTAATTATATCAGCGATAGCTGATACATCCCAAGAAGCCCCCACCTCTAAGCGATTGCGTAGGTGGTGGGAGTTATGTCACCTTCCTTCACCTAATGATACTTATCTAAGTCAAAGCGTACAATTACTATAGTGTATAATTACTATGTTAAAGGAGAAAACAAGGTGATAGTAAAAACAAATAAAAATAAAAGAAAAAATTTAGCCCAAGACGCTTATGAAAAAATCAGGGATAGAATTTATCACAATGAGATAGAACCTGGGGAATTAATTAACGAAATTAGTATTGCACAAGAGTTAGGTATAAGCAGAACCCCTGTGAGAGAAGCTCTTAGAATGCTAGCAAGTGAGGATATCCTCGAAGTAAAAGATGGTGTTGGTACTTATGTCAAAATGTTATCTTTTAAAAATATTAAAGATATTTATGAAGTAAGAAAGGCATTAGAAGTGATTGCAATAAAAACTGCAATCTATAGGATAACAGAATCAGAAATTGCTGAACTTGAAAAGAATTTTATGGAACTGGAAAGAAAATATAATATTGGGGCTTTAACAAAGGAAGAATTCGCAAGTATTGATATGAAGCTGCATCAGCTAATTTTTACTAAATGTGAAAATAATTATGCTAAAGGAATATTTGAAGAAATGAGTTTGAAAATCAAACAATATCAATATATATCCTATGAATCCTTAAACGATAGTAAAGAAAGCATATCTCAACACTTGGAAATGATCAGACTATTAAAAAATAGAAACTTAAAAGAATTGATCCCTTTCATAGAAAACCATATTGATTGGTCACTAAAGAGCTTAATGATGGAAAAGTGATTTTATCTATTTTTGCTTAAAATTACTTCTGCTACTAATTGAGTCTATGGCTTGGTCATATTGTTTTGAGAGCTATATCCTTAATAATTAATATAGACAAACAAGAGAAGGTCTTCTATCGGCAGGCTTTCTTTTTTTACTATAAAACCACGGGCTTGTGAGGCGTTTTAACAATGAGAAGGTATAAAGGTGTGAAAAAATATGTTTGCCTAAAGATTATCGTAACTAGGATAGGATATACTTTCTCATGTTATAGATAAACAACATCAGGACTTAATTTTGATATACTAAGGGCTACATTTGCAGCCCACGGTTTTGGGGCGAAACCGTAGACCGTGTATATCAAAATTAAAGTTTGAACTTGCTTAATCTTAATATAAAGAAAAGAGTGATTTAATGGAACTGTCTGGTTACATTGGGTTAAAAGAAAAAGATATTGTATCAGTTGTAGGGGCAGGGGGAAAAACATCTCTTATGCTCCAATTAGCACAAGATATCAAGAAAAATAATGGTAAAGTCTTGCTGACAACCACAACAAAGATTTATGTTCCACAAAAAGAAGCCTATGATTTTATTTGTATAGGGCAAAATGAATTTTCTAAGTATCTAAAGATCAACAAGAAAGGAATTTATGTTTATGGATCAGAAGTAAATACAGAAAATAAAATCATTGGATTGGCAGAAGAAGAATTAGATAATTTAGTAGGATATTTTGATTATACCTTGATAGAAGCAGATGGTGCTAAAAAGAAGCCCATCAAAGCATGGGATGATCATGAACCTGTTGTATATAAAGGAACTACAAAAACAATAGGAATAATAGATATTCAAACACTTGAGATGAGAATATGTGAAAATAATGTCCACAGAAGTGAGAAGTTTTGTAAAATTACTTCTTCACAGGAAGGAGAAAGTATTACACTTAAACACTTGCTAGATATTATTATACATCCCCAGGGATTATTTAAAAATGCCAAAGGTGAAAGGATATTATTTGTTAATAAAACTGATGATATATATTATTTAAATAAAGCAGCACAATTAAAAAATAAGATCAACAAGTATTATCCCAAGCTTCTAAATAAAATCCTTATTGGAAGTATTAAAAATAAGCTATATTATGTGTAAGTGGATATATCGTATAAGACTTCTCCCACCTAAAACAAGCATGTAGGCAAGGGTTGCAATATAGCTCCAGATATATTAAAATTTATAATTACATATCTATAGATAACCAATTTTATACCTTAACAAAATACGACCTCCTGCGGTTTCAGAAATGAACAATGTTAACAATTCGTTCCAGTGAAAAATCCTAAAATTTGCAAACTCGCTAACGCTCAAACATGCAAATTTTTTTACGGATTTTCCACTTCCATGAATTGAACATTGTAGTCATTTCCTGCAAATGCATCCAGTCTGCATTTTGTTAAGCTTTGTAGTTGGCTATCTATATACAAAAGGAGAAGATAAGATCCTATGATTGCTGCTATTATAATGGCATCAGGTTACTCTAGACGGATGAAAAAGGATAAGCTTTTTTTAGAGTATAGAGGAGAAACTCTGATTCAGCAAACGATTAATAAGGTTTTACAGTGTGATTTTTCACAGACTATTTTAGTGGCTAGAGAAAGAAAAATTCTACAACTTGGGGAAGAAAGTGGGATAAAAGTAGTTGAAAATAAAAATGCAGATCGAGGAATCAGTGAATCCATTAAGTTAGGGCTTACTTATGCCAATGGTTGTGAGGGTTATATGTTTTTTACAGCAGATCAACCTTTTTTGAGTACCAGTATGATCCATAAGCTATTACAATGCTTTAGGGAAAATAAAACTTATATCATTGTTCCCCATTATAAAGGAAGAAGAGGCAACCCTGTTATATTTCCCCAAAAGTTCAAGCAAGACCTTATGACATTACAAGGAGATATAGGGGGGAAAGTCATCATAAATAAATATTTAGAGGAAGTACGCTTTGTAGAAATTGATGATGAAAAAACCTTATTTGACGTTGATACCCAAGATGATTATGAAAAAATATTACAAGTAGGTGGCAGCGGATATGATATTTGATGAGATCATTGTTGTACGGGGCGGAGGAGACTTAGCTACTGGTACAATCCATAAGCTTCACAGGTGTGGATTTAGAGTATTGGTTTTAGAAACACCGGAACCTACCTCCATTAGAAGAAAAGTTTCATTTAGTGAAGCCATTTATGAGGGCAAAATACAAGTCGAGGGTATTACAGCAGTTCACGTGAAGGACTTAAATGAGATGATGAAGACATGGGATAATAAAAACATACCAGTTATGATAGATCCAAAAGGGACCTATATACAAAAACTAAAAGCAAGAGTCGTAGTTGACGCTATTCTAGCTAAAAAAAATCTAGGAACGACCAAGGATATGGCGGAGATAACGATAGCCTTGGGACCAGGGTTTACCGCAGGAGTAGATGTGGATGTGGTAATTGAAACATCTAGAGGACATAACTTAGGGAGACTGATTTTTGAAGGAGAAGCAGAAAAGAATACCGGTATACCAGGTGTGGTTGGAGGATATTCAAAGGAAAGGGTTTTTTATTCTCCCTGTGATGGAAAGATAGAGAATATAAAGGATATAGGAGAAATTGTAGAAAAAGATGAAGTGATTGCTTATGTGGAGAATATGCCTATCAAAGCAACAATGAATGGCGTACTAAGAGGCATCATCAGAAATAGAAGTGAGGTAAAGGCAGGATTAAAAATAGCAGATATAGACCCTCGGATCTCGGAAAAAACTAATTGTTATACTATTTCTGACAAATCTAGAAATATCGCAGGTGGTGTATTAGAAGCGATCTTTTACATGAAAAATACGTTTTCCGAACGATAAATATTTTTTCTAATTAAAATGTACGAAAAAAGGTTGACTAATTGTCTATGTTTGTCGTAAAATGTACTTACAAGAAAAAAGCATATGGTTCATATAATCGCAGAAATATGGTCTGCAAGTTTCTACGAGGCTACCGTAAATGGTCTCACTATGAGCAAAGGTGTATCTAAGAAATAATCTTAGCTGTACCATTCTAACCTACACAATAGGGAATATTCTAAACGTGTTAGGTTTTACTCTTTGCTCGAGTAGAACCTAGCACGTTTATTTTTTTATTAACAGTCTATTGGTGGATGACAAGGGGGTCATAGTATGTTTACGGTAAAAGAGTTCCTACAGCCAGAAACAATGGAGGAGGCCTATAACACACTTATAAACAACAGAAATAACACAATACTAGGCGGAAGTGCTTTTTTAAGAATGGGCTCAAAGAAAATCGGAACAGCAGTAGATTTATCTAAGCTGGAACTGAATTATATAAAAGATGAAGATGAT
Source organism: Clostridium aceticum (assembly GCF_001042715.1). NCBI lineage: Bacteria > Bacillati > Bacillota > Clostridia > Peptostreptococcales > Natronincolaceae > Andreesenella > Andreesenella acetica. The sequence continues at coordinate 1,197,534 of NZ_CP009687.1, forward strand.
TCTATTGAAATTGGAGGATATACAACCTTCAGAGCACTTGAGACTAGTCCATTGCTAATGAAGCATTTTAATGGTGTACTTGCTAGCTCAGTAAAGAATATTATTGGTGTTCAATTCAGAAGCATCGTTACAGTAGGGGCTTCAGTTTTTTCAAGATATGGTTTTTCAGATTTAATCACAGCATTACTAGCTTTAGATACAGAAGTAGAACTATATAAAGCCGGCAGAATGTCTTTAGATGATTTTTTAAAAAAGCCTTATGAGAAAGATATCTTAATTAGTTTATTTATAAAGAAAAATCAAAGACAAGCCTCCTATCAGGATTTAAGAAATTCCGCAAGTGATTATCCTATACTAAATGTGGCGGTTTCAAGACTTGATCATCAGTGGAGGATTGTAGTGGGGGCAAGACCACAAAGGGCTGTTATTGCTAAAAAAGCTTCAGAAGAGCTTTCTAATACCTTAACCTTTAATCAGTTAGAGGATTATATAAATACGGCTGCTGAAGAATTAACTTTTGGAACCAACGAAAGAGGTACAGCTAAATATAGACAAGCAATGTGTAAGGTATTGGTTAAGAGGGGGATTATGGAGGTACTACAATGCAAATAGAAATCATCTTAAACAGTAAAAAAGTAGCCTTAGATGTAAAAAACGATGAATTCTTAGCGGATACTTTAAGAAAGCATGGTGTTTCCAGCGTAAGAAAAGGCTGTGATACAGCATGTTGTGGGCTTTGTACTGTATGGATTGAAGAAAAACCTACGTTATCTTGTGCAACACTTTCTATCAGAGCCAATGGTAAAAATATCACTACTATAGAAGGACTTCAAAAGGAAGCAGAGGAGTTTGCGAAGGTCTTAGTGGCAGAAGGTGCAGATCAGTGTGGTTTCTGTAGTCCTGGTTTTGTTATGACGGTACTGGCAATGAAAAGGGAGCTTAAAAATCCTACAGAGGAAGAAATTATCCATTATTTGACTGGAAACCTGTGTAGATGTACAGGTTACTTGGGACAACTAAGAGCAATAAAAAAATATTTGGAGGTGGTCTAACATGAGTTTTGTAGGTAAGAGCATACCTAAAATAGATGGAATGGCCATCACCACAGGAAAACCTGTTTATACAGAAGATATGGTACCACCAAATGCATTAGTGGTAAAGCTCCTTAGAAGTCCCCATGCTTTTGCCAAAATTAAGTCTATAGACATCTCAAGAGCTGAAAAGGTAGAGGGTGTAGAATGTATCCTTACTTACAAGGATGTGCCTGGTCATCGATTTACTTTAGCAGGACAGTCTTACCCAGAACCTTCCCCCTATGATCGATTAATTTTAGAGGAAATAGTAAGGTATGTAGGGGATGAAGTGGCTATTATTGCAGCTATCGATGAGGAAACAGCTGAAAAAGCCATGAAGCTAATAAAGGTTGATTATGAAGTATTTGAACCTGTTTTAGATTTTGAGAAAGCTATAGATCATCCCTCCATTATACATCCAGAGATAGACTTGCATTGCAACTTCGATATAGGCATGCAGAAGGAAAAAAATATCGTCTCTTCTCAAAAGGTGGAGGTTGGTGATGTTGAAGAAGAATTGCAAAAATGTGATGTAGTAGTGGAAGAGACTTGTTACACACAAGCTCAGGCCCACGGCATGATGGAGACCTATCGCGCTTTTAGTTATTTTGATCATACAAACAGGCTTGTAGTTGTTAGTTCAACACAGATCCCTTTTCATGTAAGAAGACAATTATCCAAGGCTTTAAAGATGCCTGCCAGCAAAATTAGAGTAATTAAGCCTAGAATAGGTGGAGGTTTTGGGGGGAAGCAAACAGGAGCGGTAGAGATGTTTGCAGCAATCGTTACACAAACTACTGGAAAGCCAGCGAAGATTATTTACGATAGAAAAGAAACTTTTACTGCAACAAATAGTCGGCATGCCATGAGGTTAAAGGTGAGGTTGGGAGCAGACAAGGAAGGTTATATTAGAGTAGTGGACATTCAGGGGTTATCGGATACAGGGGCTTATGGTGAACATGCTTCTACTACCTTTGGGGTTGTAGGTCAGAAGACGCTTCCCCTTTATAACAAGACAAAGGCTGTTCGATTTATGGGAGAAGTGGTTTATACCAATAAGATGTCAGCAGGAGCCTTTAGAGGTTATGGGGCTACTCAAGGAACCTTTGCCTTGGAAACAGCTGTTAACAAGCTAGCTGAAGCATTAAAGATGGATCCTACGGAGATTCGATTAAAGAATCTAATCAAAGAAGGGGAGACCTCCTTAGTATCTGATGGAGTAAAATTGGGGAGTTCAACACTGCATAAATGTATAGCAAGAGGTCGGGAAATGATAGGCTGGAAGGATAAGTACCCAAGGCAAGAAATCGGGGACAATAAGGTGAGGGCCTTAGGAATGGCAGTAACAATGCAGGGGTCAGGGATTGCTAATATAGATACAGCCTCGGCTGAGATTCGGTTAAATGATGATGGAAACTTCACCCTCCTAATAGGGTCTACAGATATGGGAACAGGTAGTGATACCATATTAAATCAGATGGCTGCGGAGGTTTTAGAAATACCTATAGATAAGATTATTGTACATGCCGCAGATACAGATATCTCACCCTATGACCCAGGCTCCTACGCTTCCAGCACCACTTATGTGACGGGGATGGCGGTTGTAAGAGCTGCTGAAGACTTAAAAAAGCAGATTATTGAGAGTGGAGCAGGTATACTAGAGGTTTCAATAGATGAAGTGGAATTTGACGGAGAAAAAGTAGTGACTTTTGATGGCGATAAAGAAGTGCCTTTAGAAAAAATTGCAGAACTTCAGGTTTTAGGCTTTGG